>SKLB01000013.1 GCA_007123465.1 Spirochaetales bacterium | reverse complement strand
TCCGGCGGTCTCGATCAAGCAGGCGATCCCGAGCTGGCCGCGGTCAGCGGCAGCCATGAGCTGACAATCCTGCTCGACGCTGCCAGCGGCGAACTGGTGCTGCTGCGCGATATAATCGAGCAGCAGCACCGCTATCACAACGGACCGGCAATCGCGTTTCGCGGCTTCTCGCTGACCTGGAATAGCCGTTCAGCGCCGCTGGACACACAGCACATCGATGCCCGGATGCGGCGTACCCTCGAGCAGAAGCGCATTGCAGTGAGCGAGAGCAGCGCGGGACTTACACTGACGCTGTCGGATATCCTATTCGTTGCCGATCAGGCTGCTATGCTGCCGGGACAGGGAAAGACCCTCGACGCGCTGGCGCGTGCGCTGCAGTCGGTAGCGGACGCGAGTCTGCTGGTTGTCGGGCATACCGCCGATGTCGGCCTGGCAGAAAACCAGTATCGGCTCTCGGTCGAGCGCGCCGAGACTGTGATCGGAGAGCTTGTCTCGCGCGGGATAGCTGCGCAACGCTTCATCTACGAGGGGCGCGGCGGCAGCGAACCAGTAGCCGATAATACTACCGCAGAGGGACGCGCGCAGAACCGACGTGTCGAGATTACGATTCTGGAGTAGGCGAGGCCCGAACGGGGATGGTCAGTCAGGCAATCGCTCCTCCGTCATGCAGGAACTCCAGCGTGGCGCCGATTCCGCTGCGGCCGCAGACGGTCCAGCGCATCAATGGTGGAGACGGTGCTGCTGGTTGTATTGACAGAGCAACGCTGTTCCCTGTAGCGTTGCGCTATCTTTCCGGGACGCGTAGCTCAGCTGGATAGAGCGTTGGCCTCCGGAGCCAAAGGTCGTGGGTTCGAATCCCGCCGCGTTCATTGTTGACACGTTCCTGCCGGATACTCACTATGTGATCCATGGACACCCGTGAATACCTCGATAGACTGCTGCAGTTGGCCGATCAGCGGGTTTACGAGCTGCAGAAGCACCTGAAGCGCTACCGCGCCGGTGGGCCACGGTTGACAACAGGATGAGTGAAAAGACCGAACTGACTGCACTGCTGGACAAGCCCGAGTTTCCGCGTTCGCGGCACTACGATCACGACTGGATGCTCGAAAACCAGATGGGGCCCAACGCCGTCTGGCTTGCCGAGTGGCTCAGCAGCGAGCTTGATCTCAAGTCCGGCATGCGCGTGCTTGATTTGGGCTGCGGCCGTGCGATCTCCAGCATGTTTCTGGCGCGCGAGTACGGTGTAACCGTGTGGGCCGCGGATCTGTGGATTGGCCCGGATAACAACTGGCAGCGCGTTCAGGCCGCCGGTGTTGCTGAGCGCGTGATACCGCTGCGCATGGAAGCCCACGCGATTCCGTTTGCCGCGGGGTTTTTCGACGCGGTTGTCTCGATCGACGCCTACCATTATTTCGGCACCGACGTGCTGTATCTCAGTTATCTGAGTCGGTTTGTGCGGCCGGCCGGGCAGCTCGCGGTGGTGGTTCCCGGCCTGATGCAGCCGATCAGCGACCAGCCGCCGCAGCATCTGCTGCAACCGCAGGCCAACGGCAGCTGCTTCTGGGAGAACGACTGCTGGAGCTTTCATACCGCCGCTGAATGGCTGGCCCGCTGGCGCCGCTGCGCTGCAGTCTGCGAGGTTAGCGCAGACACTATGCCGGAGGGCTGGCGCCACTGGCGCGATTTTGAGCGTGCACTTGAGCTGTCCGGGAGGAACATCTTCCCTTCGGTCGCTGAAGCGCTCGACCGTGATCGTGGATCGCATATCGGGTTTGTGCGTCTGAGGGCGCACAAGTCCGAGGCGCAAACCGAGAACCTCTACGATCCCGGCCTCGGCGAGCAGGTGGGAATCGACTGATCGCGCTCTGTTTTGATCCAAATGCGTCTATCGGACTGGACTTTCGACTGCGAATGTTGTAATTGTATATACACGTATTGTCTTGGCGATGCAGGAGGTGTTGTGTATGAAACAGATCGTTGTTCGCCTCAGCGTTTTTATATTGATGCTTGTTCTGTCGACGGGGGCGCTTGTCGCTGCACCGCAAGCCGAGTTGTGGCCGCGCTGGGAGGCGCACGACCCAACCAGCGCTGTCGAGATTGACCACACGCGATGGGAAGCGTTGCTGGACCGCTATCTGGTGACGGATCATCCGTCTGGGGTCAACCGTGTTCGGTACGGTCAAGTGAGCGCGGAGGACAGGGCGCTGTTGCAGAGCTATATTGCCGATCTCGAGACGGTGCAGGTCTCCGGGCTCAACCGCGATGAGCAGATGGCCTACTGGCTCAATCTGTACAACGCGGTTACCATTGAGTTGATCCTGGAGCATTACCCGGTGGATTCAATTCGCGATATCGGGATATCGGGATCGGTCTTCAATCGCCACCCGTGGGATGCGGAACTGGTTATCGTGGAAGGAGAAGCAATGTCACTGAACGACATTGAACACCGCGTAATACGGCCAATCTGGCAGGACGAGCGGATACACTACGCGGTAAACTGTGCCAGCATCGGCTGTCCCAATCTGCAACCGGTAGCGTTTACGGCTGAGAACTACCGTGACCTGTTTGAACAGGCCGCGCGCGAGTACATCAATCATCCCCGCGGCGCGCGCTTTGAGGATAACCGGCTGTACATGTCCAGCATTTTTGACTGGTACCAGGTGGATTTTGGTGGCGATATCGAAGGCGTTGTTGCGCACATGCTGCAGTACGCTGCGGACCAGTTGGCAGCCGATTTGCGCCGCTACTCCAACAACCGCTATCGGCCGCGGCCCAGGCACGATTACGACTGGGTACTCAATGAGCCGTGACCGCCTGAACCACAACCCCAGACTTAAGCGCCAACTGCGTGGTATCGCAGCGTTCTGTCCGGGCTATAACCTTCGGCGTGCAGACAAGACCGTGGCACGCTGGTTTGATGAGGAGTTCCGTGGGGCCCCCGTAACCGCCGGACAGTTTACCGTGCTGCTGAACCTGGCGCTGGATTCGCCGCTGTCTACCGGAGCGCTCTCGCAGCGGTTGAGCTCTGACTTGAGCACGGTTTCGCGCAATATGGACGCTCTGGTACGTTCCGCTATGGTTGAAACGGTTTCCGGTAGTGACCGACGCCGTCGAGAGTACGTCCTGGCAGAAGCGGGGCTCAGGGCGCTGGATGAATGTCTGCCGCGCTGGAAGGCTGCCCAGACTCGGACCATAAGGCGCGTGGGGCACGCGCGCTGGATGCTGGCGCTTTCGGCTCTCAAGCGGTTCTACGAGCAGTAGCGCAGCTCTCAGATGGACATGCCGCGGCGTTGCAGCAGCAGCGTAAGGGCCCGATCCTGCAGTACAAAAAGCCCAATCGGGACTATCAAGAAGACAATTGAGAGTGCACTCGCAATCGAGTAATCCGCCGAGCGGATGAACGGAACCAGGTAGCTTGTGAAAGCCGGTACAATACCTCCGCCGATAAGGAACACCAGAAAGTAATCCGAAAAGGCCACCAGAAAGACTACCGAACCACCGGCTGCTGCACCGGGCAAAAGGAACGGCAGCTCGACGCGCAGGAAGGTGCGCAGAGCGCCGGCTCCCAGGTTACGCGCGCACTGTTCGTAGGCCGGGTCTATAGATTCGTAGGATGCAATCAGTGCGCGCAGCATATAGGGGTAACTGACAAACGAGAGTATCAGCAGTACACCCACCCAGGTGTCGACCAGGCCCGCACGGATGAAGAGCTGATGGACTCCGATAGCGAAGCTGATGCTCGGCAAGAGTGCCGGCGTCAGCAGGACCGCTTCAATCGCGGCGGTGTGAGAACCGTGTGCTCGCGCGATCGCCTTCGCGGGCAGGACACAGCTGAAAAAGGCAACTATAACCGCGCTGAATCCGTAGCCGAGCGATGATGCCAGCGCCGTCACAAAGTTGCGTCGTTCTGCAAACAGGTAGCGCCAGGCGCGCAGTGTGAGTTCGGTTTGTCCGCGCGCGCTGAGGCTGTAGAACAGCAACATGACAACCGGTAGCGCGAACAAGCCGGCTATTGCCGCTAGCCGCAGGTAGTCCCGGCGCTGGGCTGGACCGGCTGAGCGTTCAAACATGGCGTATCCCGTGCTTCTGTCTTCGAACCAGGCGGAAGTAGACAGTCACAAACAGCAACGAGAACAGGAACATCACCACCAGGCTGGCCATTGCCGCGGGCCGCGCTGAGAGGTCCCGGTACCAGTATCGATTGTAGACGTCGATGGCCAGCATGGCCGGCCGGCTGGCGCCGAGCAGAAACGGCAGGTCAAACGCGCCAAAGCTGAACAGGAACACAATAACGCCGGCGGTGGCCGCCGGTGGCAGGATTACCGGCAGCAACAGGGCCCGAAAGCTGCGCAGCGCGCCGGCGCCGAGCATCCGCGCGGTCTCCAGCTGGCGCAGGTCGAAACCGCGCAGCACAGCGTAAACCAGCAGCGTAACAAATGAGGCAGACTTGAATACGTAGGCGCTGACCAGCGCGGAGCTGCCCGGTGCGGCCAACAGCCGCCCCAGGGCAGCGCCGCGGCCGAATCCAAGCAGCACTATCAGCCCGATCACCACGTGCGGCAGTATCAGCGGAATCTTGTACATCAGTGCAAACGGGTAGAGCCGCTGCGGAAGACCGCGCAGCAGCAGCGCCAGCAGCGTCCCCAGGACAACCGAGAGTAGCGTTGAAGCGGTAGCGATCCACAGACTGTACAACAGCGACTGATAGAACCAGGCCGACCGAAGAATGACTGCGTACCCCGCGGGGTAGCTCTCTCCGGGTTGTGCCGAGATCCACAAGCCCAGAGACTGTATCACGGTATAGCCAACCCCGGCGGCAATGAACAGTACAAACGGCATCAGCGGCAGAAAAGCGCACGCCCTGCGGATGCTCCGGCTCCTACTCACGCCGCAGTATCTCCCGTTCCCAGTCTTCGACCATGGCGTCAACGTATTCGGCCGGTATCTCCGGTACACTGTGTTGCGCCAGCACATCTACCGGGAGGGTGGCCGGACCTAAATCGAGTTCTAGAAATCGTTGGCGTTGGGCGTCGCTCAAGCGGTCCAGATCAAGAACGGTGAAGTCGCCCCAGTTCTGCGGTACAAACTTGGAATACTGTGCATCCGCAGACAGCAGAAAGTTGGAGACAACCATAGCGGCGGCCTTGTTCGGCGCGTTGAACGGAATAGCGGTAAAGTGGATTCCGGTAAGCGTACCTCGCTGCAGCACAAAGGTTCGAACGCTCGGCGGATAGCGCCCGGCGTCAATCAGCCCCTGCGCGCCGGACTGTGTATAGGACATGTTGAAGTCTACCTCGCCGTTTTCGAATAGAACGTCGAGCTGCGCCTTGTCGGCTGGATACGTTTGGCCGCCGCGCCACAGATAGGGTTCAATTTCGCGCAGATAGTCCCACAGCGCGGCGGAGTTCTGCTGGTACCGCTCTTTATCGAAGCCGTCGAGGTAGTCCCGGTAGCCGCCGCTGAAGTAGTAGAAAAGATGGCGAATGAACGCTGCTCCGTTGAAATCCGGCGGCTGCGGGTAGGTGAATCGGCCGGGATTGTTGCGGATCCAGCGGTCCAGCGCCTCGATTGAGTCCGGTGGCTGGTTGATGATAGCCGAATCGTACTCGAAGACAAACTGGCCGCGCCCCCAGGGCAGCTCGTAGCCGTCAACCGGAAAACCCCAATCATAGCTCACTTCCTCAGGGTCAGTCAGTTCGAGGTTAGGAATCAGATGGGTGTAGGGGCCAAACAGCAGGTCCTCGCGGCGCGCACGGCGGAAGTTCTCGCCGTTGATCCAGATCAGGTCGATACTGCCGCGGTCTCTACCGGCCTGGCGTTCAGTGAGCAATCGGTTGACTACTTGCGCGGCGTCGGTAGATACCCGCAGCAGTCGAATGTCATAGCGCTGCTGCAGTTCAGGGACAACGTAGCTGTCGACCCACCGGTTGATGCGCGCGTCGCCGCCCCACATCGCAAAACGCACCTCGCCACCTCGCGCCTGCTGCTCGATGCGGGGGTAGTCAAGCTCGAGCAGATTAACGTCCTGTTGCGCAGTACAGGCGATCAGCAGAAAAGCGGCCAGCGTCAGAAGCACAAGCCGGTAGCGTTCAGTTGGTTTCATGGACAGGCTCCTTCTCAAAAGCTACGGCAGCGCGCGAGATATCCACTCTCTGGCCGCGCTGCAGGTCGGCCGGGTGCGAGGTGAACACCTCGTAATCAACTCCGTGCGCCTGGAGGATGCAGAACTGATACAGTCCGAGCAGCCGCACCTCGGTGACCAGCAGCGATCCCGATGCGGACGGGTGCAGCACAACCTGCTCGGGACGCAGCATGCAGGTACCAGACTGCGCTGCGAGGGAGGCGTTGCGACAGGCCAGCAACGAATCGGGCAGGACGGAGACCGGTCCCATGAACCTGGCTACCGCCACCGAATTGGGTTGGTAATAGACGGCTGCCGGGGTTCCCAACTGTTTGATCTCTCCGTCCAGCATCACGGCTATGCGGTCCGAGATAGCCATCGCTTCTTCCTGATCATGCGTCACGCAGATAGTGGTAATGCCGAACTCGCGCTGCACACGGCGCAGGTAGAGCGCTGTATCACGTTTGAGGTTCTTGTCCAGATTGGCCAGCGGCTCGTCCAGCAGCAACAACTGCGGTTCAACCGCCAGTGCGCGGGCCAGAGCCACGCGCTGTTTCTGCCCTGCCGAGAGCATGGCCGGGTACTCTGTGGCCTTCTCGCTCAGGCCAAAGTGCGACAGCAGCCGCCCAACGCGAGCGGCAATGTCACGCTGGGGCATCCGCCGCGCCTCGAGGCCAAACGCCACGTTTTGATGCACGGTGAGAAACGGGAACAGAACGTAATCCTGGAAGACCAGCACCGCGTCGCGGCCGCCGCACTGCACTGATCCGCTATCCGGGTTTTCCAGCGACGCCAGTATTTTCAGCAGCGTAGTCTTGCCGACACCCGAGGGTCCCAGCACCGAGACAAACTCACCGTGTGATACCGAGAGACTCAGGTTTCGCAATACGTGCGTCGAGCCGAAGCGCTTTGTGAGCTTGTCTACCGCTACATTCATTTGTATTGAGCTTTCCTGGGTTTATTGTATGTACAAGCGTAGCTCCGTGACAAGTGTTTTCGAGCACCGCTGTCTGCGCTCAACGGTATTCCGGGTTTTCGAAGTCAAACCGGGTACCAGCGTCCCACGCGGTGCGCTGATTGCCCCACGGCGGAATGCCCCCGGCGTCGCGTAGCATACGCGCAAGGTGCATCAGGTTCCAGGTCATGAAGGTTGTGTTGCGGTTGGTGAAGTCGTTCTGCGGGCCGCCGGAGCCTTGATCAAGGTAGCTGGGACCGGGGCCGGCTTCGCCCAGCCAGCCGGCGTCGGCCTGCGGTGGAATCAGGTAGCCGATATGCTGCAGCGAGTAGAGAATGTTCATGGCGCAGTGCTTGGCGCCGTCTTCGTTACCGGTAATCAGGCAGCCGCCTACGCGCCCGTAGTACGCGTACTGCCCGGCCTGATTGAGATCCCCGGAGGTAGAGTAGAGGCGCTCGATCACCCGCGTGCAGACCGAGGATTTATCTCCAAGCCAGATCGGCGTACCGATCACCAGGATATCGGCTGCCGTGACGTGCTCGTAGAGTTGTGGCCAATCATCACGTTCTGCACCGTGTTGGCGCATGTCCGGATAAACCCCCGGTGCCAGCTCGTAGTCAACGGCGCGGATAAGGCTCGTCTCGATACCGTTCTTTTCCATGATGCCCTGCGCCAGACTCATCAGCCCCTCGGTGTGCGACAGCGCTGGGCTGGGTTTCAGGGTGCAGTTTATCAGAAGTGCTTTGAGTCCCTTGAATTGGGCAATGGGCGGTTTCTCTCCTGTCTTTTGTGTCTGCATGCAGATTACTCCTTACGTGTGGGTCAGTCAGCGCATTGTTTCGTATACTTCGGCAAAGCGACTATGATTGTCCATGAAGACCGCGAACACCTCGGGGCCAAAGCGATCGCTTCCCGAGGCGCTACTGCGGTCATCGTGGCTGAGCAGGCTAACGGCCGTGTCGTGATCCATAGCGGCCTTGTACGGGCGCGCCGCGCGCAACGCGTCGTAGGCATCACAGACGCTGACGATGCGGGCAGATAACGGAATCTCGGCGCCTTTCAATGGCCGATGCGCGGCGTAGTGAGTCGGGTCGCGGCTGGAAAGCGAACAGACCTCACCGTTTTTGTTGTACAGGCCGGGGTAGCCTTTGCCGTCCCAGCGCTGATGATGATTGAGTGCGATTTCGCGTGCCAGCAACAGGTGCTGGTCGGTCTTTTCGCTGAGCTGGATCATGCGGTCCAGAATCTGCGCTCCGTAGACGGTGTGCAACTGCATGCGTGACCATTCATCGCGGCTGAGTGCTCGTGGTGCCTGTACCAGCTCCGGTATTGCCACCTTGCCGATATCGTGCGCCGCGGCTACTTGTTCGATGTCTCTGCACAGCGGCTGGCCGGCGCACAAACTGTCGGCCAGCAATGCCGCGTAGGTGTTGACGCGCCAGATGTGCGCCCCGGTTATCTCATCGCTGAACTCTGCACTGGCGCACAGGCCGTGGATCGCCTGGATGAAGCGCAGGTCTCGGTCTTCGGCCACACCTATTGCGGTGAACAGACTGTGCGCTGCATCCACAGCGGCCTCCATGAACAGCAGATCACCACGCGCGAGGCGCGGTTGCTTATTGAACGCTACAATCGAAGTGGCGCCGGCGTGGTAATTGACCAGGTTGTCGACAGGCTTTCCGATGAACTCTCGGACCTCGGGGGCTACCGGAAATTTGTGGTCAAAATCCCTGTCACTTGCGAACTCAGCGCGGTTGACTGCAACTGCGCGTCCCTCGCTGCGCGAGCGCAGGATTGGAGCGTGGGACTGCGACTCGATGCGGATCGATCCGGAGCGCACAAGTTCCAGTCCGCCGCCGGTCTTGAAAGCGACTCCGGTCAACGCGCCGCCACCGTCCTGCCGCGCAAACAGCACCGTCTGATACCCGGCGTCGAGGATCAGGCGCGTCAGCCGCTCATAGCTCTGCGTGCGCAGCTGCTCACCGGAGAAATCCTGCAGCGCCTCTATCTGGAACTGGCGCACCCGGGCGCGACTCTCGAAAGCGGCGTGTTCTTCGGTGGTGTCTTCCAACCATACCAGGATATGAGGCTGGTTGCGGGCGCGATGCGTTGCAAAGCGATACCAGCGCTCAACAGCCGGCGCGTAGAGCTCGGCTGTACTTTCCGCGGTGCCGCGGTTGCGGATCAGCTCGGGCAGGTTAGTTTCCGCTGGCGCTTGTAGAAAGTCACCAATGCGTTTGACACCCAGCTGTTCAAAGAGTCGCCTGGTCTTGCCCAGGCAGTCCTCAATGGTTCCGTCGGCGCACATGACAAACACCGGGGATGAGCGCTGTGCGGGAAGCTCGAGTAAGCGTTCGCGTCGCTGATTGGCGACGCGTGCGGCGGCACGGCCGGCGCTGGAAAGCAGAAACGGCACCACAAACGGAGCAACAGCGGCCACTGACTGAAAACCGCGAACCAGGCTGAGCACGCTGCCAACTCCGATAGCGATGACGTAGTGTAACGGATTTTTCAGTTCCAGCAGCAAGAGCCGGAGCACGGACTTCATGGATACCACCTAACCAATTGCCCAAGTAATTGCAACTACAATAAAATATCAGGTCTGACCGCGGCGGTCAACAGGCGGGGTGATGCGGTAATACC
>SKLB01000036.1 GCA_007123465.1 Spirochaetales bacterium | reverse complement strand
GGTGCGTACTTCTACCCCAATAAAGATTCACTGAAAGCAGCACGAGAGTTACGGAAGAAGGAAATAGTATGGATCAACGTGTAGAGAAGATGCGGAATATCGGTATCAGCGCGCATATCGACTCCGGAAAAACAACCCTTACTGAACGCATTCTGTTCTATTGCCAGAGGATCCACGCGATTCACGAAGTTCGCGGCAAGGACGGCATTGGGGCCACAATGGACTCGATGGACCTCGAGCGCGAACGCGGTATCACGATACAGTCGGCGTCCACCAATGTCACCTGGAAAGACTACGTCATCAATATCATCGACACTCCCGGCCACGTTGACTTCACCATCGAAGTCGAGCGCGCGCTGCGGGTTCTCGACGGGGCGGTGCTGGTGCTGGACTCGGTTGGTGGGGTGCAGTCGCAGACGCTGACGGTGGACCGGCAGTTGAGCCGCTATAACGTGCCGTTCATCGCGTTTGTCAACAAGTGCGATAGAACCGGCGCCAATCCGCTGCGGGTGCGCGACCAGATCGAGGAGAAGCTGGGACACAATGCGGTCTTGATGCAGCTGCCGATCGGGCTCGAAGACCGTTTTGTGGGAGTGGTAGACCTGGTGAGCATGAAGGCCCACTACTACGAAGGTGATTTCGGCGAGATCATCCGTGAGGATGAAATTCCCGCTGCGCTTGTCGAGCAGGCCGAAAGCTATCGCGAACGTCTGCTGGACGCCGCCACGCTGTTTTCTGACCAGCTGGCCGAGGCCTACCTGGACGGGGACGTCGATTCCGCTATGCTCGTGGAGGCGGTCCGCAGCGGAACCCTTACGCGCCAGATGGTGCCGGTCTATATGGGGAGCGCGTACAAGAACAAGGGCGTGCAGGGCTTACTGGACGGTGTGTTGCGCTACCTGCCGGACCCGTCACAGCTGCAGTACACGGCACTCGACCTGGATAACAACGAAGAACCGGTGGATCTCAAGTCCGACGCCGCTATGCCTACCGTGGCGCTGGCTTTCAAGCTCGAAGAGGGTCAGTACGGACAGTTGACCTACATGCGCATCTACCAGGGAAGCATCAAGAAGGGCATGGATCTTTACAATACGCGCGCGCGCAAGAAGATCAAGGTCGGGCGGCTGATCCGGATGCACGCCGACAGCACCGCTGATATGAACGAAGCGCTGGCCGGTGACATCGTTGCGATCTTTGGCATCGACTGCGCATCCGGTGATACCTTTGTTGCGCCGGAGCTGAACTACTCGATGACCTCGATGTACGTGCCCAATCCGGTTATCTCGCTGGCGGTCAAGGCCAAAGATAAAGCCTCGGAAGACAACATGGGCAAGGCGCTCAACCGCTTCACCAAAGAAGACCCGACGTTCCGCAGCTTTGTTGACGCCGAGTCCAACGAAACGATCATCCAGGGTATGGGCGAGCTGCACCTGGAGGTATACATCGAACGGATGCGCCGTGAGTATCGTGCCGAGGTCAGCACCGGTATGCCGCAGGTAGCCTACCGTGAGGCGATCAGCCTCCGGGCCGATTTCGACTACACGCACAAGAAGCAGACCGGCGGCTCGGGGCAGTTTGCGCGTGTCGCGGGCTTCATCGAGCCCCTGGCCGAGGGCGACTACGAGTTTGTCGACAACATCAAAGGCGGTGTGATTCCCAACGATTACATACCTTCGTGTGACAAAGGCTTCCGCACCGCTATGCAGAAGGGCAGCGTGATCGGGTTTCCGATTGTCGGTGTTCGCGTAACCATCAATGACGGCGCAACACATCCGGTTGACTCATCTGATATGGCGTTTCAGGCTGCTGCGCTGGCCGCGTTCCGCCAGACCTATCCTAAGACCAAGCCGGTTATCCTCGAGCCGATCATGAAAGTCACGGTTGAAGGGCCCACCGAATACCAGGGCAACATTTTTGGCAGCCTGAATCAGCGTCGTGGTATCATATTAGCGTCGTCGGAGGACGGGAACTCTTCCACTGTGGAGGCCGAGGTGCCGCTGTCTGAGATGTTCGGATACTCTACCGTATTGCGGTCGCTTACCCAGGGCAAGGCGGAGTTCTCGATGGAGTTCCTCAAGTACGGACGAGTACCGCAGAGCGTTGCCGAGGAGCTCATCAAGAAGTATCAAGAAAGCAAGAACAAGGAGAACAAGTGACCATGGTGAAAGAAGACCTGGTGCGTCGCAGTCCGCTGCGCATACTCGAGCAATCGATTCACGGTGGACTGGGCGCGGGTAATGTCGGCGTTATCGCCTCGCGCAAGGGCGTTGGCAAAACCGCCTGTCTGGTGCATATTGCTACCGACACTCTGCTGCAGGGAAAGCACGTTATTCACGTAAGTTTTGCCTCGCGCACCGATCATATCATCAGCTGGTACGAAGACATCTACCGCGAGATTGCCCGTAAACGCGAACTGGACGATCCGATGCAGATCCACGATGAACTGGTACGCAATCGTGTTGTCATGAACTTCTCACAGGAGGGGATCGAGGCCGAGCAGCTGCTTCAGAGCCTGC
>SKLB01000050.1 GCA_007123465.1 Spirochaetales bacterium | reverse complement strand
GGCGGTGGCGCGTTCAGCGGAAGAAGACCGTAATTCCGATTCCCAGACCAACTGCGTGCGACAGGATAATCGTGTCCCCGTCATCAGCGGTTCTTCGCGTAAACGAATAGACCGCTTCCGCGCCGCCGGTCAAGCGGTTGGTGAAGAAGTAGGTGACCCCCAGTTTGGGTGAGATCGACACGCCGTTCTCGACCTCGTCATCCACCTTGGCGTCGTCCCTGACGGTCTTGCGCTCGTAGGCTATCGCGAGCCGTGATACCGGGACCCAGCGCGAATCGCCGAGCTCGAGGAAGTAGGCACCCTGCAGGCCCAGCGAGACTTCGAACTCGGTGCGCAGGTTGTCCGCCGGATCGACCAGGCGGGTGAACCCGGCGCTGAACTCCGGCCCCACTGCTAACTGATCAGCCACAAAGTAGCCGCCGCTGAGGCGCAGGTTGAACCCCTGCAGGCTGAGGTCGGCTTCGCCGTCATCGGAGCTGGCGTTGATCCAGGCGGCAAACCCCGAGCCGCCGCTGTAGGCCGCAACGTACCACGCGCCGCGCTGCAGTGTCGGCCTGCCTTCGGCCTCGGATGGTGGCGCAGCATCCTGTGCCGCGACAGTCAGCGCACTGAATACGAATAAACCCATCAAAGTCAGCATGCGGTGTCCGCGCATTATGTTCCTCCAGTTTGTATTATGGTTCGCGGCGCACTATAATTCAATGCAGTGACAAAGATCGCACAAAGACTGATACTACTGTGCTGTTCTCTGCTGCCGCTGGCAAGCTGTACATTGCCGCCGGTAGATGTTGATCTGTCGGTTGCGCTGGCCGGCGCGGATCAAATGACGCTGCGGCACTCTTTTGCGCTCAGGCGCGACGCTCTTGACGGCATCGAGCCGTACGCGCGCGATATCCGCTACTACCCTTCGCTCACCAGCACCCTGGAAGCGGCGGCCGGAAGCCCGCTCGGATACTTTGTCATCGAGCACGAAGGCTGGCTGAACGCCTTTGGAGTTCAGGTCGACGGCGTGAGTCCGCTGCAGCTGTCCGAGTCCGAAGCTTCCCTCGGACTACGGATTCAAACCGGCAGTGCCGATGCCTACCGCGTGGTCCACTCGCGGCGCGAGGCAGCAGGCCAGGAAAAACTGGCGATCTTCCGCGCCCGTCCGGTGGACGGAGATTTCAGTGCCGGCGCTCTGGCAACCGGTTTTGTGGATGGAGTCAGGGCCGACAGCCTCTCTGACGAGCTCTTCGGTGGTGACCCGGTGGTGGCCGCGGGGTCCTACGCGGCGGCCTGGCCACCGCTGCCGCCTGACACCGGACGGCTGGCCGCGCTGACGCTGGTCAATAACATAGTCGGCATCGAACGCGTAGGCCTCGGCCCAGCGGCTTTTGGCCCCGTTTCTAACATCTGGCAGGCCGACGTGCCGCCGGCCGAACTGGCGTACGGACGGGTTGTGCTGCGGCACATCGACGTTTTGGGCGTAACGCTTGCCTACGCCGGCTTCGCGGACGCCAACCGCTACCGCACCTTTGTCAGTTCTGATTTTGATGTACCCGATGCCGAATATCGCGAACTGCCCATCAGCGGGCGGCTGGAGACCGTGCTGGCCGGCGGCGAGATTTTGACCCGCACCCGCGACAGTTGGGCGGTCTGGAGCGCATCTGGTGAGCCGCGCGGCTCCTTTGCCGCCGGCAGGCTGCAGTTTGCGCACGAGCGCAACGATATCGACGGCACAGAGTGGCATGCGCTGTTCACCCTGACCTATTGGGGCCGCGTTGACGATCAAGACTATCTGTTTGTCAGAGTCTATTCGGTTGCTTCAGCCGAGCTGCACCGCATCAAGTAGCGCCGCCTGCGCTGTACTCACGGAGCGGGATACTTCCTGAGCATCTCCTGGTAGCCGCCGCCGTTTTCAACGTTGGTTACCCCCAGCTGATTCAAGATCATGCGCGCGTATTCACTGCGCGAGCCGCTGGCACAGTAGAGGACGATGCGCTCTTCAGTCTCGGTGAGCTCGTGGTAACGCGACATGATCTCGTTTACCGGGATATTCAACGCGCCGCGGATGTGTCCGGAGCGATATTCCTCTGGACTTCTGACGTCCACAACCACGTGCGAATCTGTCCTCCGCTGCGGTTCCGGGTACTGCGCTGCCGCCGGGAAGTTGACTCTGAGCCGCGCGAAGGGCTGCAGCGCGGCGTGGCGCTCGATACTGGTGAAGCCGCCGAGAATGTTGGTCACGTCGGTAAAGCCGTGCTGCTGCAGAATGCGGACAGCCAGGTGCGCGCGGTACCCGGCGGCGCAGTGCACCAGGATCGGGCGCTCTCTGTCCAGCCGGCCGAGCTGCTGGCGCAGCTGGTCGATCTCGATATTGAGCGCTCCCTCAACATTGCCTGCTTCGAACTCCTCGGCGGTGCGCACGTCCAGGATCACGCTCTCCGCGGGTCGATAGACGCTGTCGAGTTCGTCCACCGTGATGGCCGCCGCCGCTCCCGAACGCCGATTCTGCGCGGCAAACGCGGCGATATTGACCG
>SKLB01000277.1 GCA_007123465.1 Spirochaetales bacterium | reverse complement strand
ATAACGTCGTGGAACAGCTCGTCGGGAGCATCGAACCCGAACGGAGCCGGATTGCCGATGTTGAGCTTGATGACCTTGAAGCCCTCTTCTTCAAGGCGTTGCGCCTCGGTCAGAACCGGACCGCGGATATCGTAGAGAACCCCGGCAAGTTTATCAGACTTGAGAAAATTTGGCCCAACCGCCATGGCAGTGACACCTCCTGTATGAGAAATCGGTGATAGTCGGCGACATCACGTCGCCTGCGCTGCGCTTTGATCGAAGATCCAGGCCGAAACATCCTTGACCAGGTTGGCGAGCACCACTACCTGCAGATTGTTGCGGTTCTTCTCCACTTCTTTGTGCCATTGACTCATGCTGTAACGCCCGCGTAACGCTTTCTTGCCTTCGATGACGCTGTTCTTGACCTCCAGGTCCTGATCCGGAAACGCGTCCAGCAGATAGTAGGTCAATGCGCGCAGGATCGGGTTTTTGGACTGCCGCGGCAGCGCCAGCAAAACGTCGCGCGCTTCGTGCTGCCGCTGCTGCAGCAGTAACGCAAAAGCGAAGGACCACTCAATCCACGGTCTGTCGTTGCAGCGAGGTTGCTGACGCATCGTTCCGTAGTAGCTTTCGAGGTCCTGCGGATCGTTCTGTAACAGATGCGGAATACCGAACTGCAGTGCGAAGGCGGGAACCAGATCGGGCCTGTCCTGACGGCACTTCTGCTCCAGCTCCAGTATACGCGAGGGCTCGGACACCAGGATGTAGCTGTTTATCAGGACGTGAAGGTACTGCTTGCGGTACTTGCCGTGGGAGTAGATTCGATCCTCCAGATACGAGATCAGTCCGCGCCAGTTCTCGGCTTCCAGGAAGCTGAACAGCTTCCAATTGAGGGCAAAGTAGGTGTTCAGCCCACCCATAATAGCGAGGAACAGTGCCGCCAGCGGCCAGTTTGTGCCCCAGAACAGACGGCTGTGCTCCCAGCCGAGCAGAAGAACCGGGATCATGAACACAAAAATGAACGATAGGAGAACGATTCCGTTGAACAACAGGAAAATGAGCTTAAATTTCATCGGGTTTTCTCCTATAATGACAGTAGTGAGTGTAACCAATCCGGCGTAGCGGGGTCAACGGGATCACAAAATGAAGACTGTATCGGTTCGGACTTTGCCGGCCCAGAAACACTTGACAGCGCCATCGTTTCTGGACCAGAAATACATCCTGCTCTCCCCGGAAACGCCATTCTCGGAATCGCTGAAGCACCGTATGCTGAAGTGGGGCTTTGAAGAGCTGCACACCAGCGGCGAGGTCAGCGACACTGCGGTAACCGTATCGGGCAGCGCCGACGGTACGGACAGCGCCCCGCTACTCTCGATTGAAGAGGGAGCGCAAGAGTCCAGGATCCTGGCCGAAGTGCAACGCTTCTATTCCGGTCTGCTTGGATTTACCGAGAAGCTCTTCACCGATTTTGCCACGCGCAACGATCTACCACAGCGGACGGTATCCGAGAAGATCAAGGAAGTTGTGGAAACCGTACGCGCAAAGCGCAAGTACCTGCTACGGTTCCCGGCTCTGCAGAATGTCGACAAGAATTACATCATCGAGCATTCGGTCAAGACTACCATTCTGAGCGTAGCGATGGGGGCAACACTGAGAATGCCGCCGCACAAGCTGATCGAGCTGGGCACTGCCGCACTGCTGCATGAGTCCGGAATGATCCGCTTGCCACCGCAGCTCTATATGAGTGAGGGGACGCTCAACGAAAAAGAACGCAAGGCGCTCACGGCGCACACCCTGTTGGGCTTCAAGCATCTTAAACAGTTTTCTTATCCGCTGGCAGTGTGCATCGCGGTTCTCGAATGCCGCGAAAACGTCGACGGTTCGGGTTATCCGCGAGGCATCACCGGCGAGCGCATATCGAATTACGCCAAGGTCATAGCGGTTGCCGGCAGCTATGCAGCCATGACATCCGATCGGCCGTTCCGCGCCGCGCTGGAACCGCACGCGACGATGCTGGCACTGCTGCGCGATCGCAACACAAAGTACGACGCAGCAGCGTTGCGTGCGCTGCTGCTGAACCTCTCGCTTTTTCCACTGGGAACCTACGTTGAACTCTCAAACGGGTATCGCGGCATTGTAGTCGACGCGGTTGATGACAATCCCAAGACCCCGGTGGTGCGCATCATGGTGTCTGCCAACGGGGAACGCTACGCAGACCAGCCCACGGTCCGCAGCAGTGATCCGCAGTACGGCGTGGTCCGCGCTCTGAGCAGTGAAGAGGCGCGCGCGCTGCGCTAAGGGAAGGTTATCGTGTCACCTATCACCGTCACACTACCCTCGGGTGAGCAGCAGCAGGTTGAACGCGGGCAGCGTATCAGCCAGGTTCTCGGCAGCCAACCACCGGATACCGAGCACCCGGTTGTCGCTGCACTGGTTAACAACCAGCTGGTCAGCCTTTCCTACCGTATCGAGGTCAACGCCCGCATCGTAGCTGTAACTCTCGATAGCGCCCCGGGGCGTCAGGTCTACCGCCGCACGCTCTGTTTTGTGCTGGCAATGGCCGCCGCACGCAGGCTGCCTGACCGCCGAATTGTGATAGGGCATTCACTGGGTGACGGCTACTACTACCAGAGCGCCGACGGCGCGGATTTCTCTCAGACCGAAATCGAGGCTGTTTCTGCAGAGATGAGCTCGATAGTGGACGCCGACCTTGAAATCCTGAGAACCACGGTATCGTATCAGGATGCGCTGGAATACTTCCGCCAGCGGCGCATGTCGGACACCGAGCTGCTGCTGAAGCACCGCAACGAGGGCAAGATTGCGGTCTACCGCTGCGCCGAGCTGATGGATATCTCGCACGGTCCGCTGCTGCCGACCAGCGGCTACCTGCGCTGTTTCGAACTGCGGCCCTACGCACAAGGCTTCATTCTTCGCTATCCCGGAGAGCACGATCCGTACACTCTTACCAGCTTCCACGCCAGCCCGATCCTGTTCTCGGTCTACCAGGAATACAAACAGTGGGGCAAGATCCTGGGCGTCGGGTCTGCCGGACAGCTGTCGGAGCTGACGCGCAACCGCAACGTCCGTGAATTTGTCCGCGTAGCCGAGGCGCTGCACGACAAGCGCATCGGAGAGATTGCCGACAGAATCAACCAGCGTCGTGACAGCGTGAGGATTGTCCTGATTGCCGGTCCTTCTTCCTCGGGAAAGACAACGTTTACCAAGAAGCTATCGGTTCAACTCACCGTCTGCGGCCTGCGCCCGACAAGCATCTCACTGGATGACTTCTTTGTCGACCGCGAGAAGACCCCGCGTGATGCAGAAGGAAACTACGACTTCGAGCAGTTGCAGGCGATAGACGTAGCTGTGCTGAATGAAACACTGCTGAAACTCTTTGACGGCCAGGCGGTTGAAATGCCCGAATTTGATTTCAAGACCGGAAGCCGCAGCTACCACGGCAAAATGCTGCGCCTTCCGCCGCAGGGTGTGCTGCTTATCGAAGGCATTCACGGTCTCAACCCGCAACTGGTACCACGGATCGACCCTTCGTACACCTACAAGGTCTACGTATCCGCTCTGACCCAGCTCAACCTCGACGACAACAACCGTGTGCCGACAACCGACAACCGCCTGATCCGCCGCCTGGTGCGCGACCACCGGTTCCGTGGCTACAGTGCCGTCGAAACCCTGACCCGCTGGCCATCGGTGCGCCGCGGCGAGAATCGCAACATCTTTCCGTTCCAGGACTCAGCCGACAGTGCGTTCAATTCGGCACTCGACTACGAGCTCGGTGTGATCAAGAGCTTCGCCGAGCCGCTGCTGCAGGAAGTCAAACCGTATCACGAGGTGTACCACGAAGCCACACGCCTGGCATCGTTCCTGCACAACTTCACCCACATTTCCGACAAGTACGTGCCCGAACACTCAATTCTGCGCGAATTCATCGGAGACAGCGGATTCAAGTACTGAAGAAAAGCTCCAGCTGCCGCGATGTGTCCGCTGCTGCACCAGGCGGTGCAGCAGCTGCAGAAAGTGTGCTCGCGGCATTTCAGTGGCACCAAAGCGCTCCAGGTGGCGAGTGTGGACCTGGCAATCGATCAGACGGTAACCATTTCTCTCGAGGAACTGAACCAGCCTCACCAATCCGGCCTTGGAAGCATCGCTGTAGTGGGCAAACATCGATTCACCAAAAAATACGCTACCGATCGCAACACCGTATAGTCCGCCGACCAGCTCCCCTTGCAGTAAGACCTCCAGGGAGTGCGCGTAGCCCAGCTGATGCAGGCGCGTGTAGCCGTCTACAATCTCACCGTTAATCCAGGTACCGTCCTGGCCCGGCCGCGCAGCGTGGCGACACGCCTGCACTACCTCAGTGAAGCGGCTGTCCATGGCGTAACTGAACGGATCATTGCGCAGAAACCGCTGCAGGCGGCGCGGTACGTGCAGGCGGCGCGGCACAAGTACAAAGCGCGGATCTGGACACCACCATAGAATCGGATCTTCGCTCGAATACCAGGGGAAGATTCCCTGGCGATAGGCCGACAGCAGCATGCCCGGCGAGAGGTTGCCGCCAACGGCTACTATGCCGTCCGCGGTCCCTGCATCGGGCGGAGGAAAATCGAAGCGCTGCGATACATCCAGATAGGGAAACTCACCGCTCATGAGCCCTGTGCACGAATGACCACCTCCTGATCCTCGGACACGTCGGCAGTCGCGCGCCCTCCGTTCTGCAATTCGCCAAACAGAACCGAATCAACAAAGAACGACTTGATCTTCTCCTCGATTATCCGCGAAATATTACGCGCACCAAACTCTTCGGAGTAGCCGCGCTCTGCCAGCCAGCTGATGCACGCCTGAGTTACCTCAAGCGTTACGTTCTTTTCGGCCAGCTGTGCCACAAAATCATCGAGCTCTTTGCGCACAATGTCTTCGATCACTTCGGTTGCCAGTCGGTTGAAGACAACAACCTTGTCCAACCGGTTGCGGAATTCCGGTGAGAAGATACGCTCCACCGCGTCATCCACCGCGTCCGAGGTTACGTTGCGCCCGCCGAAACCAATCAGCGGCTTGCCGATCTCACGTGCGCCGGCGTTGGACGTCATGATCAGCACCACGTTGCGGAAATCGGCCCGCTTGCCACTGTTATCGGTTACCGTGGCGTAGTCCATCACCTGCAGCAGGATATTGTAGATATCGGCGTGAGCCTTTTCGATCTCGTCGAGCAGAAGCACAGCGTGTGGTGTCTTGCGGATGGTCTCGGTCAGCAGGCCACCCTCTTCGTAACCAACGTAGCCCGGTGGCGACCCTATCAAGCGGCTCACGGTATGTTTTTCCTGATACTCACTCATGTCGAAGCGTAGCATCGAAACACCGAGCGTGTCGGCGAGCTGCCGCGCCAGCTCTGTCTTACCAACGCCGGTTGGACCGACAAACAGAAACGATGCCACCGGCTTGTCGGCGCGGCGGAAACCGGCTCGCGAGCGCTTGACCGCCTGCACTACCTGGCCAATGGCGTCATCCTGCCCAAAGACAACCTGTTTCAGGTCATGCTCCAGGTCACGCAGACGGTCGCGCTCGGAGACCGATACACTGCGCTCGGGAATCTTGGCGATCTTTGACACCACTTTTTCGATGTCGCTCTCCATAATAGTAACCGGCTCACCCTCTTCGGCACTGGCCTCGCGCCGCATGCGGATATAGGCGCCGCACTCGTCGATCACGTCGATGGCTTTGTCGGGAAGATGGCGATCATTGATGTAGAGCGCCGACAGATGCGCTGCCGCGCGTAAGGCGTCGTCGCTGTAGCTGACGTTGTGGAACTCTTCGTACTTACCGCGCAGCCCCTGCAGGATCTCGTAGGCTTCATCCTCGCTCGGTTCGGGAACCTCGATCTTCTGAAAGCGCCGCGATAGTGCACGGTCTTTTTCAAAATAGCGCTTGTACTCCTCGTATGTAGTCGATCCGATACAGCGGATTCTACCCGATGCCAGGGCCGGTTTGAGCATGTTAGAGGCGTCCATAGAACCGCCTGACACCGCGCCGGCACCAACCAGGGTATGAATCTCGTCCACAAACAGAATCACGTTGTCGCGCGATTCCAGCTCCTTCATTACCTGCTTCATGCGCTCTTCGAAATCACCGCGATAGCGTGTACCGGCCAGCATCGAGCCCATATCCAGCGCGTAGACCGTGTACCCCTTCAGCAGGCCAGGTACCTTCTCATCGGCGATGCGCTGCGCCAGCCCTTCGGTAATGGCGGTCTTGCCGACTCCCGGCTCACCGAGGTGCACCGGGTTATTCTTCAGCCGGCGGCACAGCACCTGAATGGTGCGCTCGAGTATATCTTCGCGCCCGATCAACGGCTCGAGCTTACCTTCTCGAGCCTGCGCGGTTAGATCGGTGGTGAATTGTGACAGTGCATCGCGCTTCTTGCTACGCCCGGCCTCCTCGTCTTCTTCGGCTTGCGCGCTGCGGTCGCCGTTGTCGGCCTCGCTCTCCTCGGCACCCTCTTTGTAGTCGGCACCGACTCGCGAAAAACCGTGCGAAATGACCTCGAGCAGATTGAGACGCGTTATACCCGCCTGGCGCATGAAGAAAGATCCAAAGGACTCTTCTTCATCAAAGATCGAGACCATGATATCAGCAATATCGACCTCCTCTTTGGAGGCGTTCTCGGTGTGAAAGACGGCCCGCTCGACAACGTGCTGAAAGCCGACCGTCTGGAACGGTTCCTCCCCGTCTACAACCGGAATGCGCTCACCGAGGTGCTGATCCACTTCAGATCGTATCGCATCCGGCTCGGCTCCGCACTCGTGAACCAGATCGCGCGGATACTCAAAATGCAGCGCAGCGTAGAGCACGTGCTCGGGGGTCAGATATTCGTGCTTGCGCTGCTTGGCTTCCTGATATGCTGCGTTCAAGATAGCCTGCAGCTCTCGGTTTATTTTCATCTGTCTGTACTCCGCACTACGCTTTCTCCATAGTGCATTTCAGCGGATACTCCCGCTCCTTGGCCATACGACGCACCTGCTGAATCTTGGTGCGTGCAATATCATAGGTAAAGACACCGACGTTACCACGGCCGTGCTTGTGAACCGTGAGCATGATCTTGGTAGCGTCCATCACCGTCTTGCGGAACACCTTTACCAGAACCTCCACCACAAACTCCATGGTGGTGTAGTCGTCGTTGTGTAGCAGAACCCGGTACATCTCCGGCTCTTTGGTCCTGGCGCGGGATTTTTCCTGTATATTCTCACTGGTGCCGGGGTTCATCGCTTCGCTCCGGTGTTAAGATACGGACGAGCTTATGATGAAGTCAATCACCGCAGGCAGACCACAGCATCAGAATTCCAGCGGAGCGAAGTAACCCGATTCACCCCGACCGCTGCGCTGTACCAGGTAGGTTTCAACGGTCAACGGAAGATAGGCCCTGCCAAAATCCGTATCGGCGCCCGAAGTGTAACGCAGGATGTAGCGGCCGTTGGCGCTATTGCGGACATGATCGACCATGCCCTGCAGCCCCTCGGCAGCGTAGATGTAGCGCAATTGGCCGCCGGTCTGCTCTACCAGAAACTCCAGCTCAGGATCTATCGCGCCCTGACGCACTGCTATGATTGAAAAGATAGTGTGATTATTGCGCAGGTAGGCCGCCAGCTCCCCAAGCCCGTATTCTTCAAACGCCTCGACGTCCGACTGCCCGTCGGTAACAAAGAACACCACACGGCGGTCCTGCTGCGGGATCAGTTCAGAAGCTGCCAGTCGCAGTGCAGTATCAAAACGCGGTGTGGCGGTGTGAGGTCCCCGACGCGCCGCCTCGATTACGCTCAATCTCCCACTTCCGCCCGGTGCCACAACTGCCGGATCCTGCCCGGCGGCTACCACGCGCAGCGTACCATCGGCGAGAGTTGCATCAAAAATCTCTGCGGCGGCGTCTTCGATTGCGTCCCTGTAGCGGTCCATCTCCAGAGAGCGATCGACCAGCAGCGCCACGTTCACGCGCCGATTGCGAAAACCCGCAAACGCCAACGGTGGAAGCTCGATTCGGCGCTGACCCTCGGTCAGCACGAAATTGCCGGAGTCCAGACCGACAATCGGGCTGCCCTGGCGGTCGGATACCGAGACTTCCACGGCGACATCGGGGAAATTCTGTGCCCAGACCCGCTCCACCTGCACGTGCAGGCCGGAATAGACCCCGCTGATATCCGCCAGAAAATAGACTCGGCTGCGATCGAAATCGGCAGCAATCAGGTTGCCGTTGGCGTCACGCGCGATAGAGGTAATGCGAATTCCATCCAATGCACCAAAATCAGCCGGGTGCGACACCACCTGGTCGTCAACGTCGAGCAAAGCACCCTGGGTGGAATCGGACAGAAGCAGATGGTCGTGATCGTAGACCACAATCGACTCGGGACGCGACAGACCGAGATCGCGGATCGCTCCCAGAAAGTTGCCACTGGGGTCGAATCGGAAGATCGCACGACGTCCGGCATCTGCCACGTAGATTTGGTCGCGATGCACCACGATTCCGGTAGGATTCTCCAGGCCTTCGAAAGCACCACGCGGACGTCCGAATGAAAGGACATAGCGCCCCTCGAAATCAAACTTGACTACCCGTCGGTTACCGTAGTCGGTGACGTACAGATAATTGTCACGGTCAGCTGCCAGGTACTGCGGCCCCAGCAGCTGTCCCTCTGCGATACCGGAACTACCAAAACTGCCGATGATGTCCCCGCGTTCATTGATGCGTACGATGCGGTCGGCACCGAACTCGCTGACATAGAGCCGTCCGCCTACCTCGAGAATATCAAAAGGCTGGTCAAATCCGGTGAGCCCGCCGCGCAACCTCCGGCGCAGCGTCCCGTTGGCATCGAGATGCAGGATTTCACGCTCGGTGAACGCGGTGACAAAGAAAGAGCCGTCGGCACGCGGCCGCACCGAGGTCGGCCTGCGGAACCTGACCTCGCCATTGACAATTCCTTCTATCTCGGCGGTAACCACGTAACGCTCGGGACGGAACAGCTCGCGTGCCACCCCACGGCGCGCGCGCACGATCTCAATCAGATTTCGCAGCCCCTCGCCACCGTGACCGGCGTCAACAACCGTCTGCCACTCCGTCAGCGCCTCCTGCTCGAACCCGGAGCGATAGAAGGCGTATCCCAGCCAGGTCCGCGCCGTAGGGTCATCCGGGACCAGCGACAGCGCGCGCGTGAAAGAGAAGATTGCCTCGTTGAAGCGGCCGTTGTGATAGGCCACCACTCCCCAGCGGAACTCCTCCGCGGCCTCGGCCGAGTCCATGTCCAGCGGATTGGCCGCTATCGCGTGCGAAGCCAGGGTCAATACGGCGGACACCAGCACAAAGCGTGCCGCTAATCGTCGGAACCCTCGGCTCTGTCTGGGCATCGGTCACTTCCTCGTACGGCGCTCGCGCGTCCGTTTCACCTGCTCGAAATGATCGCGAATCTCCTGGTTTTCCGCATCGTGCTGCAGCGCTTTGCCGATACAGGCCATCGCTTCATCCAGCTTTCCCATGCGGTAGTAGACCCAGCCGAGCGAATCCAGATAGGCAGGATTATCGGGTTTCTGTGCCACTGCACGCTTGCAGTACCCCAGCGCAGTGTCCAGCTTGATGTTGCCGTCGGCCAGAATGAATCCCAGCGAATTCAGCGCCGTGGCATTGTCGGGATCGATTCGCAACGCCTTCTCCAGGTAGGCAATACTTGAAGCGGTCTTTTTCTGGTTATGCGTGACGTAGGCCAGCGCCGAGTAGACCTTAGCCGACTCGTACCCTTCGTCGAGCAGCCGACTGAACTCAAACTCTGCCAGGCGAAACCGGTTTGTCACGGTATAAATGT
>SKLB01000234.1 GCA_007123465.1 Spirochaetales bacterium | reverse complement strand
TATGGCGGCGATTGAAGAGCTGATTAACACTATTATCACCTTCGCGTTTGTGCTGCTGCCGCTGTGGATCCTTATGTCACGGCGGCGGCGTATGCAGCAGGAACGTCGGCAGCGCTCCGAAACGCCGGCCGGGCAGCCACGCCCGGACCGGCAGCCCCGGGCACCGCGGCGGCCGCAGCAGATGCCCGAGACCTCCGGCGACGACTACCGCGATCGAACCGTAGACGACCAGAGCTACAATACCGAGCAGCGCGAGCGCTCGTCTCCCAGAAAGGTGGCCGACACTCCGCGCAGCAAAGAGCCCGGCCGCCTGGAGAAGATGCTGCGCGACATGCTCGGCGCGGGAGAACCACAAGCCGATCCTGCTGCTGAGCGTGAACGCCAGCTGACGCTGGCGCGCCAGCGAGCGGAGGCTGCACGCAAGAGCAAGAAGCGGCGCAAGAGCTCGGCCGACCGCCCGGTGGTAGAGGTGCCCAAGCACGCCGATGTGAAGATTCAAGCGGTAATGCCCGAGAGTGGATCGCTGTCGCTGTCTCCCGGCGGCATGGGATCGCAGCAGATGCGCACCGCTGCCGGAAACCTGGGAGCATCGAGCAGCGCCGAAAAGACGCCTCCGGCTGTAGGCAGCCTGGGTGAGGGCTGGCGGCGAGCCAATCGGTTGTCCGACTTCAAGCGCGCGCTGATCCTTTCGGAGCTGCTGGGCAAACCGCACGCCCTGAAGGATGATACCTGAGCCGCGCGGCGCGACACACGCTGCGCGGCGTCACCAGGCGCGCTTCTGCAGTACAAACAGGCCGGGGTAGACCCCGGCAATCTCGATGATCCGTACCCCGAGGTAACGCCAGCGGCCGGTCTCCTGTACCACCTGGTTGAAGGCGCTGCGTCTCTTACCTACCAGAATTACCACTGTGCCACCGGGCTTGAGTACCTGCCAGGCGGATTCCAGAAAGCGTCCGTAGAGGCTGCGGAAATCGGCTCTGCGCGCCAGGCGGATGCCAAATGGAGGGTTGGTCACGATGGCGTCCACCGAGCCTGGCTCGATCAGCTGATGGATGCCGCGCGCGTCGGCGTGTTGGACCGCTATGCGATGCTGCAGTGCGTTCTGCGTACTGTTGTGCCGGGCGCCGTCTACGGCCTCGCGGTCGTGATCAAAGCCCAGGACTCTCGCCTGCGGGAAGACGGATGCAGCCTCCAGCAGAATCGTCCCCGAACCGCAGAACGGATCAACAATTGTAACCGCTTCATCTGCAAGGTTAGCCAACGTCAGCATCGCGTACGCGATTGCCGGACGCAGTGAGACCCGCGGGCGGTAGCTGCGCAGGTAGCGGCGGTCCAGCCGTGACTGGTTGAGCTGCAGACCAACGAGAACGCGCTGATCGACAATATCGAGTCGCACATTGAAGTCGAAATTTTCGAGATCGACCTCGAGGCGGTAACCGCGCTGCAGTTGTGCCCCGGCAGCGCGCTCCACATCGGGGCTGGCAAATGCGTGTACGCCGCTTCGTACCGAGCTCACGCGGAAGCTGGTGGCGCTGCGCAGCGCCGGGATCTCTATAGCTGCCAGCGCGGCGGCGATCTGTTCTGCGCCGAGTGACGGGTCGATGCTGAACTCCGCTATGTGCTCGACGGCGTAGTAGATCGAGCGCAGCCGGCGGTATCCGTCGCTGAAGAGAGCGGACGGGCCCGCGCCGTCAGCCGCTATACGGCAGATGACGTGGCCGGATACGCCCCACGGTTGCTGCTCTATCTGAGGCTCGCTCTGCTGCAGGCTATAGCGGAGCCGCGAGATTTCCGCGGCGGTCACATCCTCCAGCCCGCCGCTGGTGGTGCAGTGGAGCTGCCGTATGGTGGGACGATTATTGTTTTCAAAACTGCTCTGGTTTATTATCATCGCACTATGAAACACTACCGTACGCGCGCTGTTTGGGCAACGCAGGTAATAACCGCACTGGTGGTCACCGCGTTGTTGCTTGCCGGGTGCGCTGAACCCGAAGAAGCACTGCGGGTTGCAGCGGCTGAATCTCACCGTGACTATGTTTTTGGGCTCAACAGCCACCAGTTGTCTGCTACCAGTGCCGGCTCACGCTGGCTGGACGCTTCGGTGCGCGTATTCTCGGATTCAACGCGCGTTATGCCGCCGTTTGTTGAAACGCTACACCTGGATCCGCTGACAATGCCGGTAGTGGGCTACGAGCTCCCCGGCACGCTGGGTCAACGCATCGATATTGAGGTCGATAGCACGCTTGAAGGCTACTTTGTAGATGTTTTCAAGCTGGAGGGCGAGCGCAGCGGCCGGCTTGTCAGTACCAACCCGCGTTATCCTGAACCGCTGCACTCGTGGGTGGCGGATAGCCCGCAATTCTCTTTTGAACCCGATGAGACCGGGCGCTACCTGCTGCGCATTCAACCGCGCCTGCTGGAAGGTGGTGAGATGACGGTATCAATTCTGCCGGATGCGGCGCTTGAATGGCCTGTCCCGGGAACCGACCAGCGGCAGATATGGAGTTACTTCGGTGCACCGCGTGCAGGCGGGGCGCGGGTGCATCACGGTATCGATATCTTTGCGCCGCGCGGAACGCCAATGGTGGCGGTGTCAGCTTCTGAGGTCATGCGCGTGGGAGAGCGGCAGCTGGGCGGGAATATCGTAACACTGAGTGACGAGAAGCGCGGTCTTCGTATCTACTACGCGCACCTGGACGAGCAACTGGTGGAGCAGGGCAGCCGGGTGGAAACCGGAAACGTAATAGGTACGGTGGGCAATACCGGTAACGCAATGCTTACTCCACCCCACCTGCATATCGGCATCTACCAGGCACACTGGCGCCGGCCGGTTGACCCGTGGTACTTCTTTGTTGCCCCCGACCGCAACACCTATCCCCCAGGCCCGCTGGACTACCAGGTGGGCAGCTGGCTGCGCACCACCACCGAGGTTGAACCTGTGCGATACCCCGCTGCGCGCTCCGGGGTTATTCAGTCTCCGGCGCGGTTCGATGCTATTGGCGAGCCGGTGGATGCGGAGCAGGTGGCTCCCAGCGTGCAGCCGGTGGGGGCCCCGATCAGCGGGCCGTTGAGTTCCGGTACGGCGCTGCGGTTAACGGGTGCACGCCGCGGCTTCTACCGTGTTGCACTGCCAACCGGGGAGCAGGGTTACGTACCGCGCCACACGGTCACCGTGGCGCTCGATCCGCTGGAGGTTGTTGTGGCTTCCGAAACACTGCCGGCCTACGTCAATCCGGACGTTACCAGCGACGTAACCACACAGTTCAGCCCCGGCCAGCAAGTAGCGGTTCTGGCGCGTTTCGGCGAACGCTACGGACTGGTGCTGCGCGGCAGCGGTCGTGCAGCCTGGATAGACCTGGAGCACAGCGGCCTTTCAGGATAGATCCTGCTGCTGGTGCATCTGCTGCAGGGCGTTGTAGATTTCATCTGGCGTGACTCCGCCTGTCTGGCGGATAACGGGTTTGCCGTTGAAGTAGACAATGACCGCCGGTGTATCGAATACCAGATAGCGGCCGGCGGCTGCCGGCTCGTCATCGATGTTGAAAATGCATCCCACCATATCGCTGAATCTGTTCAGCATACGCCGCACGCGCGGCAGTTCCGCAGCGCTGGCGGCACAGTTGCTGCGCGTGAAAAAGATGCACACCCACGTGTTCGACAGAACCACGTTTTCCATGTCCTGAACCGATTGTACCGCCGTCATAGATAGTGCCTCTCAAATGAACAGTTTGTACAGCGCCTGGGTGCCGAGATCTGCGTGTCCCTGTTCGGCAAGGCGTTCGTAGAGCTGTTTGGCCAGCGCGAGACCGGGCAGCGCGAGACCCATTTGATCGGCCGACTCGATTGCTATCCCCATGTCCTTAATAAAGTGCTTGACGTAGAAGCCCGCAGCAAAGTCGTCTTTGAGTATACGCGGCGCCATGTTCGACAGGGCCCAACTTGCCGCGGCGCCGTGGGCGATGCTCTGCAGAACGATGTCAGGATCAAGACCTGCACGCTGGGCGTACGCGAGAGACTCACACACTCCCAGCATGCCGGATGCTACTGCAATCTGATTACTCATCTTGGTGTGCTGACCGGCACCGGCGGGACCCTGGTAGACAGCACTTCCGAGCACCTGGAACAGCGCACGCAACGCCTCAAAAGCCTGGCGCCGGCCGCCGACCATAATCGAGAGCTTTGCCTCGCGCGCGCCGCGGTCTCCGCCGGAGACCGGTGCATCGAGCGCGTGCACGCCGCGCTCGGCGGCCTGCTGCTGGATGCGCTCTGCGAGTAGCGGCCGCGAGGTGGTGAAGTCTACCAGATAGGATCCGCGGGAGCTGTTCTCTATCAGGCCTTCAGGCCCAAAATAGACCTGCTCTACGTCGTCGGGAAACCCGAGCATGGTGCAGACGATCTCTGCGTGCTCGGTCACCTGCTGCGCGGTGTTGTGCCAGTGGGCACCGGCTTGCAGCAGTGGGTCGGCTTTTGACCTGGTTCTGTTGTAAACGTGCAGTGTGTGCCCGGCGTTCATGAGATTGCGCGCCATGCTCAACCCCATGACCCCGGTACCGATAAACCCGATTGATGCGTGTTCTTTCATTGTGACTCTCCGATTCCTATTGTACCTCGGAGTACCCCGGACCGGCAAACCGCCGTTTCAGGCAACGCTGCAGCGATTGCGGCCGCCGGCCTTGGACAGATAGAGCGCCTTGTCTGCGCGTTGCAGCGCGGGCTCGACGGTATGCTCTGTTTCATAGCGCACGCTGGAAATGCCGATACTGACGCTGATCGGATAGCGAACGTCAGCAACACTCAGTTGCTCTACGGCGATGCGTACCCGTTCGGCGAGCTGCCGCGCTTCTTCTATGTCTGTCTCCGGCAACAGCGCGGCAAACTCTTCGCCGCCGTAGCGGCACAGCATGTCGGCGCGGCGCAGCGTACGGCGAGCAGCCGATGAAAGCGTAACCAGTACCTTGTCTCCGACTGCGTGACCGTGATCGTCGTTGATGCGTTTGAAATGATCGATATCCATCATCAGCACCGCAAGTGGACGTCTGTAGCGCGCCGCCTGCTCGGCCAGCGTTTCTGCGTGGACCATGAAGGCGCGCCGCGTTGCCAGCGCCGTGAGGTGATCGGTCATCGCCAGGCGGTGTGTCTCGGCAAACAGCTGCGCGTTATCCAGAGCTACTGCAACGTGCGTGGCAAACGACGCCGCCAACCGCATCTTGTCTTCGTCAAAGAAGCCACGTTGCCGCTTGTGAAGGGTCAGGAGTCCGAGTACGCGCTCACCAGTAATCAACGGCACTCCAATCCACGATCGCACGGTCTCTTCAGAGACGGTGCGGAACTCCGGATAGTCTACCCGTACATCGGTCAGGCACAGCGGGGTGCCGCGCGCCAGCACTTCACTGTGCGGGTTATCGCCGGGAATAGGCAGCCGCATGCCGACAACCTGGCCCATATTGGCCCAACCGTTACCGCCGATCACCTCTACGGATTCTTCGCGCAGCAGCAGGACCGATGCGGTATCGTAGGTCACTACCTTGGCGAGTTGCTCGAGCACCAGCTCCACGATCTTCTCGACTTCCAGAGTAGAAGCAACTATGGCACCGGCGCGGCGCAGGGTCTCGGCCTCTTCGGCAGCCTGAACCGCAACCGCCTTGGCTCTGCCGAGCTCCTCCTCGTACTGCTTGCGATCGCTGACGTCCATTTCGGAACCCAGATAGCGTAACGGCTCGCCGGCCGCGTCGCGAGCTATCACCTGGCCACGGCTGATAATCCAGCGCCAGCGGCCGTCCGGGGTGCGGGTACGGTACTCCTGGTGGAACTGTTGCTGTTCTCCGCAGAGAACCAGCGAGTAGGCATGTACCACTCGATCAACATCGGCAGGATGAATCAGTGAGAGCCACAGCCCACCGCTGTGATCGGCGTCCGTGTAGCCCCATGAACGCCACAGAGCGCTGGCAAACCCGGCTTCACCGTTGAAGCTGCGCTCAAACACGCCCAGCTCCGACAGCGCCTGCTGCACGGTCTTCTCCGACAACGTCCCGCGAACCGACTGTGCAACCGTCTGTTGACTCTTGTAATCCATCGTTAGTAACGCGCCCGTAACGCTGCCGCGTAGTATAGCACGCTTTGCGGCGCAGATGAAGGGGGGTGGTGAGCGGTTGTTTGATTTGCTTGTATAGTTTATACGCATAGTTTAGTAGAAAACCCAGGTTTTGCTTGCGCTTTGGCTATAGTCGGTTTATAATCTTGATCGTGCTCGAGCACGATGGTTCAGGAGGGCAAATGGCTACGGCAAGCGCAATACAGTGGTATAGAACCCCGGTGGAAAAGGAAACGCTGCAGGAACTGACAAAGAAGAGTGATCTGAGAGGTTTGCTGCACTCATTGAGCTTCTTGCTGATCTATCTGAGTACCGTGAGTGCCTGCTTGTACTTCTTCCTGCAACAGCAATGGGTGCTTATGGTGCTGATGTGCTACGTGCACTCGATTTTTCATGGGTTCATAGGGATGGGCGCCTCGGTGCATGAGCTCTCCCACGGAACGGCATTCAAGACCAGATGGCTCAATAACTTCTTCTTTCGGCTCTTCGCTTTCCTGACCTGGAACAGCTATTTCCATTTCAAGGAGAGTCACCGGAAACATCACATGTTCACCACATTTGATCAGTTGGATCTCGAGGTCACCAAAGAGGCAACCGAGTTCAATACACTTGACATCATCAGCTGGTTCACGTTTGACTACAAGCTATTCAAACGCATGATCTGGACCAATATTCAGCACGCACTGGGCAACACCGATGTAGATTTCTTCTTCTGGTGTCCATTGCTACGCAAGGATGACATCAAGACCAAAAAGCTTGTTGGTTGGGCCCGTTTCATGATTATCGGCCATCTGGTGCTCGCGGGTATCTTCATCTATTTTCAACTGTGGGTACTCATCTATTGCGTGACATTCGGGTACTTCTTTGCTACCTTTCTGGTGAATGGATGCATTATCCAACAGCATTCCGGTTTGACGCGTAACGTGCCCGATTGGCGTGTGATTGCCTACACTGCGGATTTCGGTCCCGTGATGTCCTATCTTTACTGGAACATGAACTATCATGTTGATCATCACATGTACGCAGGTGTGCCGTTCTACAATCTGCCCAGACTGCATAAGGTATTGAAGCCCGATCTTCCCAAGCCGATCAAGGGTTATCTGGCAGGGGTCCGTCACGTCCTGAACGTGAAACGGCGCCAGAAAGCCGATCCAGAGTACCGCTTCATGCCCGATTTCCCGGAAACTGCCGCTCCACCCAAGCTGGCCTGAACAAGTGTGAACGCAAGTGTCGGGAGAGCGGCCGACCATTGCCAATATCGCAGTGCTTGCCGCGGTCTCGCGAGGAACCGTGGATCGGGCACTGCATGATCGCCGGGGTGTAAACCCGGCTGTGGCGCAGTCGGTAAGGCGTATCGCGCGCGAACTGGGTTACGTGCCCAACCGGGCGGCCAAAGCCCTCAAATTCAACAATCATCCAAAAACGCTCGTCGTTATTCTGCCTACCTCCAATCGGGAATACTTTGACCAGCTGCAGCGGGGGGTACTTCGCGCCCGGCAGGACATCAAAGACATGGGAATTGCGGTTGACGTTGTCAGGCTTGACTGCGACCACGAGACGGCAGTGGCCCAGGCGATCGACCGGCAAATCGAGAATGGTGCTGCAGGAGTGGCGCTGACCGGCCCCGATACCGTGCTGGTACGAGAAGCAATTGACCGTGCAGTTGCCGCAGGCGTTCCGGTGATAACGGTCAACTCGGATGTGACCGGTAGCCGGCGTCTCTGCTTCGTTGGGCAGGATCTCAAGCGCAGTGGTCTGGTAGCAGCGGAGCTGTTGTCCAAGATGCTCAACCGCGGTGGCAGAGTCATAGCGGTTACCGGTAATCTGACGTTTCGGGCACACGCGGACCGCATTGTGGGTTTTCGCGTCGGTATCGCCCGTTGGAGTACTGGTTTGCACGTGGAGGTTCGAGAAGGATTCGGCTCGTATCGAGAAACCTTCGGATGTATGCAGAAGGCTCTGGTGCAGGCGGATCGGGATGGAGAGAACGTTGTCGGCATCTATATGGCTACCGGTGTGAATCAGGCGTGCATCGACATTGTGCGTGAAAGGCAGCTTGCCGGCAAAGTGCGGGTGGTTACCAACGATGACTCGGCGAGTATTCGCGCAGCGTTGCGGTCACGCGAGGTGGATTTCACTATCTGCCAGGATCCGATACATCAAGGTTACACTCCACTCAGGATTCTCTCGGATTACCTCTTGAGTGGCGAGAGGCCGGCTTGCGAGTGGTATCGATCACCGATACAGATCGTGGGTGAGAGCAACTTGACCGATTGAGCTGCAAAAACACGCTACCGATGAAGAAATGTTTTGACAGCCGCTGAATCTCATGATATCGTTTGTGCAATCGTTGTCAGACAGATTGGGCAGAATACTGGTGACGTAGTAAGGTAGCGCATGGGTTCAATGAAAGACGTGGCAAAGCTTGCCGGTGTATCAGTCAGTACCGTCTCACGCGTTATAACCGGGAATATACCGGTTGAACAGCAGACCCGCGTGCGGGTGGAAGATGCGATCCGGGTGGTGAACTATCGCCCCAACCTTATAGCCCGCGGGCTGCGCTCCAAGAACAGCCATCTAATCGGACTGGTGGTGCCGGAGGTGATTCACGCGACTTTTACGTCCTTTATCAAGTACACCGAAGAAATCGTTAATCGTCACGGCTATAACCTGATTCTGGGCAACACCCAGAGCGATCCCGAAGTAGAAGAGCAGTTTATCGACACGCTGCTGCGGCGCAACGTTGACGGAGTTATCTTCTGCCGGGTTTCAGACAGAAGCCGTGTGCTGGGGATACTCGAGCGTACTAACGTCCCGATTGTGGTGCTCGATCGCTCCCTGGGTTCTGAAAACGTCCATATCCCGCTTGTTTCGCTGAATAACAGAATGGCGGGGGTGCTGGCTGCCGAACATCTCGCCGAGCTGGGGCATACGCAGTGTGCCTGCATTACCGGGCCGATGGACATAGCGCTCTCGCGCAAGCGTCTGGAAGGGTTCAAGTCGCATATTGAATCGCGTGGCCTGAGCCTGGACGCCACTGCGGTAGTGGAAGGAGACTTTCGTTTTGGCAGCGGCGTTCAAGCCATGAGGACGCTGTTCGAACGGCGAGCGAAGTTCTCGGCAATCTGGGCGCAGAGCGATCTGATGGCTATCGGTGCTCTGCAGGAGCTGCAGCGCCGTGGCGTAGCCGTTCCTGAAGAGGTCTCCTTGATCGGTATGGATGACATCAATCTGGCCGAGATGGTGGTGCCAACGTTGACTACCATTGCGCAGCCGTTCGAGCGCATGTGCGAAGAGGCCGTGCAGTTGATACTGCGGCAGCAGGAGAACAAGCCGGTGCCGGAGAATAGGATCGTGCTCGATCCGGAGCTGATCATCCGTGAGAGCACTGCCCGGAAGTGATTTGGTTCGTTTCTGCAATCGATTGTGCAATCGATTCTAGACTTATTATATGAGGAGGTTGGATTGCTGCAGAGTGCTGGCGGAGCGGTTAAGAGGTGTTCCGGTCTGGAACAGAGTGTATTGACAATGACAATAAGGAGAACAGTATGGGTAAGAGAGTAGCAGTATTAGCAGTATGCGTTGTGTTGTTGCTGAGCATGGCGACAGCTGTCTTCGCAGGAGGCCAGGCCGAACGGCCGGTGGCAACCGAAGACTATCGCTTCACCATGGTTATCTACGGTACAACCGGGAATCCCTTCTGGGCCAAAGTGGTAGCGGGAGCAACCGAGACAGCCGATG
>SKLB01000236.1 GCA_007123465.1 Spirochaetales bacterium | reverse complement strand
TGATTGCAGCCGTCGCAGCGGCTTCCCCCGTCGCCATGGATGTTCCCATCACCCGCGAGCTTGCAAATGCCCGATGTGTTGCCGAAATACACCGACCAGACATGAGCAGGTTGTCAAACTCGTGAGGAAGCAGACATCCATACGGGATTCCGTATCGAGGCACCTTTGTCAACTCGAGATCTTCGTCGTCGGTCGGGAGATGAATGTCGATGGGATAGCCTCCGACCGCCACCGAATCGGCCGGAATCTGTCCGCCGTTGATCATCTCTTCGGTCAACAGTGCACGACCACGCATGTGACGGGTCTCACGGATGCCGGACCAGGCGGCGGAGCTGGTAAGCGAGGCACGCTCGAATCCTGGCACATAGGCACGCAGAAATTCGATGATGCCTGGAATCTGCCCACGTCCTTCGATCTCGACCGCCGTAAGTTCTTCCGCGACAGTGGCATTCCGCTCGCTCACATGCACCATGTTGATCGCAACGGCGCCCTCCTGAAGCATGGTGATGTAGCAAACGCGGTCCCATGGAATGCCCTCGAGTCCGTCACTGATCGCCTGTTTGATCTGGTTGGATAGCCCAACCATGATATGCTTCCGATTGTGATTGAATTGGTGCCGGGGAAGCGTCGGAAGCAGGTCATAGCGTTCAGGATCCTTCAGCACCTGCTCACGAAGGTAATCTGTATCTACCCCGTCGAGACGAAACAATAGGGTGCTGGATTGGGTGCGGGAATCCTCTTCCCGGCCGATGCTGAACTGAACACCTGCCCGAGCGCAGACATCACCGTCACCGGTTGCGTCAATGAATACGCCGGCAGTATACGCCTCGCGTCCACTCTTGCTTTCGGTGATGATGGCGGACACCTCATTCTCGTTTCTGATGACGGAAACCACCATCGTGTGCAGATGAATCTCAACACCAGCATCCACACACATTTCCTGAGACACTCGCTTGACGGCTTCCGGATCAACGATCAGAAACGGGTTGTGGGCCTCACATTGGATGAACTGCTCCGATGCGCCGCCGATCTTTCTGAGGCGGTCTACGAATTGAATCGGTACGCCTCCTACAACAGGCCTCCCGGCAAGATCGTAGAAACCCTGATACGGAAGTCCCATCGTGCCAACCCCTCCGAGAAACGCCTTGGACTCGAACAAGGCCACACGGTAACCGCACGATGCGATCTTAGACGCGGCAATGATTCCCGCTGTTCCTCCACCTGCGACGATAACATCGAACGAACCGGCAACTGGAACATCCCTTTGGGGTTCCGTGATAAATTGGGTGCTCATAAAAGCAGTATATATCAACCCATTATTTTACGCAATAAAAACATTCGCTTTGCAGTTTAATTATGGTGTTTGTTAGCAATAAATATGTATTGACTAGCGTTGCATGCACGCTTAATATTATGATCAGGGTAGCACAGATGCGTCCTCAGCCAGCACAGGGTGCGAAATAGTGGAAAGCAAGTTCCGATACGAACACGTCCGCGATTCGATTCGACGTGAAATTGAAAACGGTGCGTACAAAGAGCACGAACAGATTCCTCACGGAACGGAACTCGCGCAACAGTTCGACGTTTCCGTGGCAACGGTAAATCGGGCTCTGAAAGACCTCGTGTCGGAGAGTTTCCTCACTCGCATTCCGAAGAAAGGGACGATCGTGCGCAGTCGCACAGAATGGAACCAATCCAACGGTTCACGGTCTTACCTGATTGGCGCCATTGTATACGACACATCGTCACGTCATCCCCTCTGGTCCATCGCCTTGCGCGGTATTGAGGATGCGGTTCAGGCACATGATTGCAATCTCATAGTGGGCAACGACGACGGTGACTTTGCCAAAGCTAAGCAGTATGTCCGCCAATTTGCACAACGAGGTATCGACGGCATCGCGTATGTGCCTATCGGTGCGTCGTCACGAGAAGCCTACGAGGAACACAATCTGGAGATCGTCGCGATGCTCGAGCGCGAAGGTATTCCGTTTGTGCAGTTTCACAGGACGGTCGGAACGCCACGCGTGTCTGTCACACTGGACGATTACCGCGACACGCGCATCGTCGTAAGAAAGATGATTGAAGGTGGCAGTCGAAGGCCGATTTGTGTCTCTCACTACTACTCATCCTGCTCGGCCGATCGCGAAGAAGCGTTCGTAGTCGAGTTGCGTGCGAATGGGGTCGCAGATGCGGAATCGCGGGTAATCCGTCTTCATCCGAGCGGGCAGAAGACCGGACTCGATCAGCTTCCCGAGCTTCGGGACAAAATGCGTCAGATCATGCCCTTTGATGGTGTGTTCGCCGTAGAGACGGACACGCTCGAAGTCGCCGTCGCGGCGGAGAGAGAAGTCGGACACGGTACCGCACGGGTGATCTGGGCGTGTGTCGACTACTCCGCAGACACCCGGGCAACAGATATTGTTGACTACGCCATAGCGCCGCCAACCTATGAACTCGGTTACATGACCGGCGAGGGCATAATCGCGCAAATCGACACCCCACGCTATATCCCACACAAGATCGTGTTACCATCCAAACTGGTCGTTTCGACCCGA
>SKLB01000140.1 GCA_007123465.1 Spirochaetales bacterium | reverse complement strand
CGTGGCCACTACCCGTTGCCGTGCGCTATGCCACGGCCTCAGGCTGCAGCTCCGGCGGGGCCCACGGCTGGGTCCAAAAGCACATTTTTGGCACCAGTTAATACCGGTAATACTCTGGTTTGAACGGGCCTTCGACTTCCACCCCTATATACACGGCTTGTTCGGGGCGCAGACGGGTCAGGCGCACACCGATCTTCTCCAGATGCAGCCGGGCGACCTCTTCGTCCAACTCTTTGGACAGCACGTAAACCCCGGGCTTGTAGCTGTCGCGCTTCTGCCACAGGTCGATCTGGGCCAGCACCTGGTTGGTGAAACTGTTGGACATCACAAAGCTCGGATGGCCGGTGGCGCAACCGAGGTTCACCAGGCGGCCTTCGGCCAGGACGAAGATGGCGTGGCCGTCCTCGAAGTCGTAGCGGTCCACCTGCGGTTTGATGTTGGTCTTGCGGATGCCGGGGTAGTGCTCGAGTTTCTCGACCTCGATCTCGTTGTCGAAGTGACCGATGTTGCACACCACAGCCTGATCTTTCATACGCGCCATGTGATCCACGGTCAGGACATCCAGGTTTCCGGTGGCAGTAACGTAGATGTCGGCCTCGCCGAGGGTTTCCTCGACAGTCTTGACCTCGTAGCCGGCCATGGCCGCCTGCAGAGCGCAGATCGGATCGATTTCGGTTACAATCACGCGTGCACCCAGTCCGCGCAAGCTGGCAGCGCTGCCTTTACCTACATCGCCAAAGCCACACACGACGGCTACCTTGCCGGCAATCATCAGGTCGGTGGCGCGCTTGATGCCGTCTACCAGGCTCTCGCGACAACCGTAGAGGTTATCGAACTTGCTCTTGGTCACCGAATCATTGACATTGATCGCCGGAACCAGCAGGCTCTTTTCTTCGGCCATCTTGTAGAGCCGATGCACGCCTGTGGTGGTCTCTTCGCTGACGCCGCGCCATTCGCGTACGGTGTCGTGCCACTTGGTGGGGTTCTCACGGTGGACGCGCTGCAGTACGCGGCGCAGCGCCTTTTCGTCGGCAGATCCGCCTTGCTGGTCCAGCAGCGCGGGGTTCTTCTCGACCTCGAACCCGAGGTGGATCATCAGGGTGGCGTCTCCGCCGTCATCCACCACCAGCTGCGGTCCCAGATTGTCGGCAAAACATAGCGCCTGATAGAGCAGTTCCCAGTATTCGTCGAGGGTTTCGCCTTTCCAGGCAAACACGGGGGTGCCGGCGGGCTGTTGAGGCGTACCGCCGGTCTCCGGGCGTCCTACAACCACGGCCGAAGCAGCGTGGTCCTGGGTCGAGAATATGTTACAGCTGGCCCAGCGCACGTCAGCACCGAGGTCGGCCAGTGTTTCGATCAGAACGGCGGTCTGGATGGTCATGTGGAGGCTGCCGGTGATCCGCACGCCTTTCAATGGTTGTTCAGGGCCGTACTTCTCACGCGTGGCAACCAGGCCGGGCATCTCCTTCTCAGCCATGATGATCTCTTTGCGTCCCCAGTCGGACAGGTTGACGTCGGCGACGCGATGCTCGGTAGCGCGAGCGGCTTTGTTACTGGTAGCGGTAGACATAGTTATCTTCTCCTTACGGCAGGCGGTGCCCGCGGCAGCACGCCGGATTGGGGTAGCCGCGCTGCCACTGTGATGTGTAGCTTTCAAGCTGTATTCTGCGCATCTGGCAGCAGAATTCGTTTCGATATCAGTCTTCGAGTTCCTTGGTGTACGATTCGTAATCCGACGCGCTCATCATCGCATCGTACTCGGAGCCTTCGGAGGCCTTGATCTTGGCCAGCCATCCATCGCCAAACGGGGCTTCGTTGATAAGTGCCGGATTGTCAGCGAGCGCCTGGTTGACCTCGACTACCTCACCGCTGACCGGGGTGTAGATGTCGCTTGCGGCTTTAACGCTTTCAACCACGGCAAAGGAGTCGCCTTTGCTGACGCTCGCGCCGACTTCGGGAAGCTCCACAAACACAACGTCGCCCAGGCTGTCCTGAGCGTAGTCGCTGATTCCAACAACCACGGTATCGCCGTCCTTGCGAGCCCACTCGTGGGATTTCAGATAGCGAACGTCACTGTCAAATTTCATGTTGCCTCCTCTACTCGCTTGAGCGCGACCGGGTGATAGTACCACGATTCACCTTAGGATACTGCGAGGTGGCGAATTTATCAACCACGAGTTGCCACGCTCCGGAATGCGCACGTTGACCGCACGGAATCGGTTGGCGTCGTACGGCTACGCGCCTGCCATGAGAGTGCGCCTCTTCGCTTGTCCTCGCAAAACCTGCGGAGACGTTCCGCGGCGCACTCTCATGCGCGGAGCGCCGATTGCGCCTCCGATGGTGCGGAGTGGCGCAGCGCTGCGGCCGGAAAGTGAGTGCGTGCCGGGTTTTACGGGAGTTGTCCACAGCTGATGCACAGGGCGGCTTGGGTGGAGTCGCACGAGCGCGGCTGCTGATCGGGGTGCATTGGGGGCAGAGAATCAGGAATATTATGCCGCAATATCGATAGCTGATGATCAAATCGGGGAAAAATGTGCCCGTTTGATCGTCGGACAGGCAAAGGAGGG
>SKLB01000342.1 GCA_007123465.1 Spirochaetales bacterium | reverse complement strand
TTCCGGCGGTTACCGCCGTCAAGCCGGGGTCGGCAACGCTGCCGTTCTTTGGCGTTGAGCCGGTGGTGCTCGATGAACAGGGCAAGGAGATAGAAGGCAACGATGTGCAGGGGCTGCTTGCGATCAAACGCGCCTGGCCGAGCATGGCGCGCACCATCCAGGATGACCACCCACGTTTTCTGCAGACCTACCTGCAGCCGTACAAGGGCTACTACTTCACCGGAGACGGCTGCCGCCGCGACGAACACGGCTACTACTGGATCACCGGCCGGGTTGACGACGTGATAAACGTCAGTGGGCACCGCATGGGAACCGCCGAAGTTGAGTCTGCACTGGTCAATCACCCGGCGTGCGCCGAGGCGGCAGTGGTCGGGTTTCCGCACGAGATCAAGGGGCAGGGGATATTTGCTTACGTGGTACTGGCCGAGGGTTGGGACGCCAGCGCCGAACTGGTTGGAGAGCTGCGCGGCGAAGTACGCCACCGCATCGGCCCTATTGCAGCACCCGACCATATCCTGATAACCGCCGGACTGCCCAAGACGAGATCGGGCAAGATCATGCGGCGCATCCTGCGCAAGATCGCCGAACGCCGGATGGATGACCTTGGCGACACCTCCACCCTGGCAGATCCGACCGTGGTGGACGCACTGATCGAAGCGCGCACGGCGCTGCCCGATGAGTGTGTTACGCTGCAGGGCTGCTTTGACTAGAGCCTGGCCAGCTCGCGGTTGACGTCTATCAGCTGGAAGCGTTCGCAGACCACCGGTGCTGTGTCGCTGAAGCTCTTGCCGCGGCTCTCGAGCTCGCGGCTGAAAACGGTGCGGTGGATTTCGCGCCAGTGGTCCAGGCTGAGGTCGCCTTCGCCCTCCAGGCGGGCGTGCTCGTTGTCTACCTGGTTGAACGGACGCAGCTCAACCGCGGTGGTCTGCACTATTGCACCCGGGTAGCCGTCGCTGTAGGTCACAACGCTGAGTTGTTCCGGCTGCGGCTGCTCTCGATTTTCAAGTTCCAATAGCTCCAGCGCCGAGGAGGTGGCGGTCTTCTTGCCTTCGATCACCAGGTTCAGCAGCCTGTTGGCCACGCGCGCGCCGTCACCGAAGTTCCAGACCGTGTAGCTCGAGTCCGCGTGCTCGGGATTGCGCAGCACAAAATCGTGCCAGTAGTCCTCTATTAGAGCACGTCGCTCCCTGGTACGGTATATCGGGTATACCAGCGAAACCTGGTCAATGCAGCGCACGCCGTTCTCGATCAACGGGTGGAAGTAGCAGCGGGTGAAGTAGCCGTGATCGATCTCGCTGAAGCGGAAGCCAACCTTCTGGTAGAGTAGAAGTTGCTGCGTGCTGGTAGAGGCGGTCCTGATAACCAGACGCCGTACCCTGTTGTCGCGCGAATACTCGATAGCCCTTTCCAACAGTGTGGAGGCAATGCCACGGCGACGGTGGTCTTCGTCAACTGCCAGATTGATTATTTCGATGGTGTCGTGGTCACGCAATAGAATAGCGATACCAACGGTCTCGCCGTCCGAAAGAGCAGTCACAGCCACACAGTCCGGCGAGTAGTCATCGATGATCGCTTCATCGGGCTCAGCCAGCAGAAGCAGTGACCGCGGTAATGCGGTAATGTCCTTTGCAACCTGATACACGTATGAGCTCATGCTCGCAATAATAGCACAGTTTTGCGCCGGCGAGAATCAAGATACTCCTTCGCCCAACAGCTGTTGCAGCAGCAGCGCGTTAACCGGTCCCTGGTCCTCGTTGTTGGTGTTGAATACCAGATGTACTTCGGCGGCCTGGCGCCGCATCGCCGTGATGCGTGGCAGCCACTCGGCAAGCTCTGACTCCCGGTAGTAGTAGTCGAAGCGTTCAGCTGAGCCGGCAAGACCCCGTTTCTGCCAGGTTGCCCGGTTGCGGCCGTGGAAGCGCACTACCGCGTAGCGCCCGGTGACCTGCGCCAGCGGGGGCACCGAGCTGTCAAAGCCCTGCGGCTCATCCACCGCCACGTAGCTTATGTTGAGCTCACGCAACATGCTCAGAGTGACCGGTAGATTGGCCGGTTCCTGCCAACGTCGGTTGCGGAACTCCACTGCGATTTCGAAGTCTTTCAGATACTCGCGGCACTCGCGGATGTGGCGCTCCACGCGCGGCCCCGGACCTACCCACGGTGCCAGCTGCAGCAGCACGCTGCCGAGCTTGCCGGCTTGTTTCAGCGGCATGATTGCAGCAGTGAAACGGCGCCATAATTCCTGTCTTATCTCTACGGGCAGGTCCCGGTAGTAGAGGTTAGCGCCGGCGCCGCGCCTTTGAGCGCCGATATCCACGCGCAGATCGGAAGGCAGTGCGGACGCTGGTGTATGATGACCGGTAAAGATCCGGAACGCCTTGACGTTGAACAGGAAATCGTCCGGTGTGCGCTCGACCCACAGTGATGAGTTGCGCTGGGACGGCAGAGCGTAATACGAAGAATCAACCTCTACCAGAGGGAACTGCGCGGCGTAGTAACGGAGCCGAGCCTCCGCGCTGTTGCAGCCGGGCGGATAGTAGCGCCGGCACTGGATCAGGCTCTTGTCGGTCCACGAAGCGGTTCCGATGCGGACTCTGGCCAATACCGCCATAGGTGCAGCTAGATAAATAGCAGCAGTACCCCGAGCGCCGCACCTGACAGGCTCAGCAGCGGAAACGGGAACAACAGCAGTACACCGGCGGTCAGCAACAGCGCACGGCGCAGAGAGAAAATCTCGCGGCGCCAGTAGCGCATCAGTCCGCCGGCCAGAAACAGCATCGCTGCGCCGGTACGCAGCAGTGCGTAGGCGATCTCCGGCAGTGTTCCGTACAGCAGCAGCGCCGGATCGTAGACAAACACAAACGGGACAAAGAAAGCCGCAAAGCTGAGCTTGAGCGCAATTCGGGCGGTGGCTACCCAATCGGCATCTGCCATTCCGGCCGCTATGAACACGCCACCGCAGATCGGCGGCGTGATTGCCGAGAGAATCGCAAAGTAGAATACAAACAGGTGAGCGGCAACCGGCGGCAGGCCAAAGGTGATCAGGACCGGCCCGCCAACGACAACAGCCATGATGTAGGCCGCGGTGGTAGGAACCTGCATCCCCAGCACAATGCTTGTGAAAGCCACCAGCAGCAGCGTCAGAAAGAGCTGCCCCTGGCTGACCGAGAGAATAAGTGTACTGATCTTGACGCCCAATCCGGTCATCGCTATGACCGAGATGATTACCTGTGCACTGGCCGATATGGCGGCAATGACCGCTGCCTGGCGTGCGCCGTTGACAGCGGCGCTCTTGAGTTGCGGCAGTGCGTTGTGGACTTCTATCTTCCAGTCGGCGCTGATCAGCGACAGCGGCAGCGCTACTGCCGTTGCCCAGAACGCCGCGTACTGCGGGGTGTAGCCGCCTATCATCCACGCCATCAGTACCGCAAACGGCAGCAGGAAGAAGGTACTGGCGTGCAGCGTTTCACGCCAGCTCGGCAATTCGCTCTGTGGCAAACCCACGTTGCCCTCGCGCTTGGCGTAGAAGTGAATGCCAAGGCCAACCGCGGAAAAGAAACAGAGTGCCGGTACCAGCGCGCGATAGACCACCTCCAGGTAGGGCGTCTCGGTCAGTTCGGCCAGCACAAAGGCGCCGGCCCCCATGATCGGCGGCATGATCTGGCCGCCGGTACTGGCGGTGGCCTCGACCGCGGCTGCCATTTCGGGTTTGTACTTCAGCCGCCGCATCATCGGTATTGTGAACGAGCCGGTGGTAGCCACGTTGGCGCTGGCGCTGCCGGAGATCGATCCAAACAGCGCGCTGGCTATAGTTGCTACCTTTGCCGGACCGCCGGAGAAGCGGCCGGCCAGACGGACTGCCAATCGCATGAAGCCCGTGCCGCCGCCGGTGGCAAATATAACCGCACCAAAGAAGACAAAGATTGCGATGATGTTGGTGCTGACGCCCACCAGCATGCCCCACAGTCCGCCGGTTGTCAGAAACAGGTGCCCCGCCAGTGTCTCCAGGCCGTAGCGCGGAATGCCGAACGTACCGGGGATGTGATGGCCGAACAGCGCGTAGAGCAGGAAGATCAGCGCGATAATCGGCAGGGTTGGTTGGATCTCGCGCCGCGCGGCCTCCAGAATCAGCAGCGTCAGCGCGAACGCAAACACCACCTGGAGCGGACCGGTTGGTATGCCGTACTGGTGCGAGATGGTGGTGTAGTTGACAAAGACGTAGCCGACAATCAGGATTCCAGCTGCACCGAGCGCCAGGTCGCGCGCTACACGCCACGGGCTCAGGCGCGACCCGGATTTCTCGGCGCGTCTGAGTGACCCGCCGACAAACACAATGAAAAACATGAACCCGAGATGCAGCGCGCGCGCCTGCATCGCGGGCAAGAAGGCGTAGACCGGCAGTATCAGTTGAAAAACGGCGAACAGGATCGATCCAACGACAATCCCGTTACGAAGCACTCGTGCCAGCATCAGCTCTGCCTGTCATTCCTCAGCGCAGAGCAGGAACTACGTCAAACCCGATTTCGCGGTAGTAGCGCAGCGCGCCCGGATGCAGTTTGACTTCCATGAAGTTGACGTCATCCATGCTGATCAGGCGCATTGCAGGATGCGCTGACTCCCAGCGTGAACGGTTCTCCCAGAACGCCTTGGTCAGCCGGTAGGCCAGATCCTCGGAGAGGTTGGTTGTGGTGTAGAGCGCCACCGGCAGGCTGACCGTCTTGACGGCCTGGCTCACGCCGGGGTACATCCCTGCAGGGATCTCAGCGCGCGTGTAGAGATGGCTGACAGGTGCGTAGTCCTCATCGGATAGATCGAGCAGCCGTATAGGAACGGTGGCGCCGATCTCCTGGATCATAGAAGCCGGCGGTGTGCTGGAAGTGCCGAAGCCCACTGCGCGGCGGTTGCGCACCGCGGGAACCCCTTCACTCAGGTCAACGGTAAGCAGATTGACATCGTTCTCGATTCCCATGCTGGCAAGAATGTCGCGCGTGATCCGGTCACCGGCAGAACCGGCACCCCCGGGCACAAAGCGCTTGCCGGCGAGCTCTCTGATGCTCTGTACACCGCTATCCTGCCGCACTACCCAGTGCATTACCAGCCCGGGTATCGGCCACAGCGAGCGAATGCGCTCGTAACCGCCTTCGGGGAATTGTCCTTCAGCGGCTACCGCTGCGCCGGCAAGCGACGGCGGCGTGGTGAACAGGTAATCGTTGCGCATGCGCGCCATTTTGACGTTCTCGACTGAACCAGCGCTGGTCTCGACGGTGATGTTTATTCCGTCGGTTCCCTGCATCAGCGCCTCGGCAATGCCTACGGCGAACGCGTAGTACGTTGAGGTCTCTCGCGCGCTTTTGAGCGCCAGGTTGGTCTGCGCCGTAACGTGTCCGGTGATCATGACAGCAATCGCTGCCACCGCAAAGAGCTTTTTCATATTTGACTCCCGTGTAATTATTATGCACCACTCTTGCATGGTCATTCCTGCTTGTCAAGCGCAGCTTCTGTGCGTACCATTGGCAACGAGCAGATTATGCAGAAGATCGAGACCAGGGAGTACCGCATCTCCGGCATGGACTGCCAGGACTGCGTACGTCACGTGCGCAACGCAATAGCCTCGCTGGACGGCGTTGAAGCCTGTGACGTCTACCTCGCTTCAGAGCGCGCGGTGGTTCGGGGACCAGCGCTTGATGACGCGCTGGAGCAGCGCCTGCGTAAGGCCGTAGCTGCGGCGGGCTACGCCGTTGTGGATGAGAAGGCTGATCAACGGCTGGGCGAAGCGCGCGCGGCCTCGCGCCGCGTACTGGTTGTTCTGGCAACGGTGGCCCTATTTGTGCTGCTGGTGGTGATTCTGGGCGAGTGGCTGGGACTGCTGGACGGAATCACAGACCGGATTCCGTGGTACGTCTCGGCGCTACTGATAGTGTGGATAGGGCGCAGGCCGCTACTGCAGGTGCTGCGAAGCGCGCTGCGCGGCCAGGTGATCTCGCACAGCCTGATGACGGTTGGCGCGCTGGCCGCGGCGCTGGCCGGTGAGTGGGCCACTGCGGCTATTGTAGTGATCTTCATGCGCGTGGGAGCCTACACCGAGGGAATCACCGCCGACAAGAGCCGTCGTGCGCTGCGCGAGCTCTCCGCTATGGCTCCGCAGACCGCGCGAAGGCTGGGCAGCAACGGCGAAGAGCTGGTGCCGGCCGACAGCGTGGCACTTGGCGAGCTTGTGCTTGTTCGCCCCGGCGAGGCAGTTCCGGTGGACGGCGAGGTGGTTGCAGGCCACGCGTTTGTCAACCAGGCGGCGGTTACCGGAGAATCCGAACCGGTGGAAGCGCTGGTCGGCCGCGAGCTGTTTGCCGCCTCGCTTGTATCCGGCGGAGCGGTCACGCTGCGGGCAACCGCTGTGGGCACCGATACCACCTTCGGCACGGTGGTGCGTCTGGTGGAAGAGGCTGAGGCCAATCGCAGCGATGTGCAGCGCGTGGCCGACCGCTTTTCGGGGTACTACCTGCCGCTGGTGGCCGCAATTGCGCTGGCAACCTGGTGGATCGGCGGCAGCCTGCAGGCTACCATTGCGGTGTTGGTGGTGGCGTGTTCGTGTTCGTTTGCTCTGGCCACGCCGATAGCAATGCTGGCTTCCATCGGCGCGGCGGCCCGGCAAGGGGTGCTGATCAAAGGCGGGCGCTACATTGAATCGCTGGCGCGGGTAGAGGTGCTGCTGATCGACAAGACCGGCACGGTAACCACCGGTACGCCGCGGGTGACGGACGTGGTCAGCGCTGACTCTTTGCCTGTTAGCGAGGATGAGCTGCTGCAGATAGCTGCCGACGTTGAGCGGTACTCAGAGCATCCGCTGGCCGAAGCTGTGCGCCGCGCGGCTTTCGGGCGCGGACTGAGCCACCGCCACGCCGAGGACTTCCTTTCCGAGCCCGGCGTAGGAGTCAGCGCAACCATTGCCGGTAGACGCGTCAGCGTGGGTCGAGTGCAGCCTGAACGGCTGCGTTGCGAGCCTGCGTTGATGGCACGTGGCGCACAACTCATGAACGAGGGAAAGAGCGTTTTGATGCTGTGCCGTGACGATCAGCCGCTGGGGCTGCTGGCAACCGCCGACAGCGTGCGCCCGGGGATTGCAGCGGCGCTGCGGCAGCTGCGGACCTTTGGTATTGGGCGAATTGAGCTGATAAGCGGCGACAACGAGGGCGCCGTACGGCGAGTTGCCGATCAGCTGGGTATCGAGTACCGTGCCGGGCTGCTGCCGCAGCATAAGATAGCGCTGGTGCGCGAGTATCAGCAGCGCGGGTTGCGCGTGGCGATGATTGGAGACGGCGTCAACGATGCCCCGGCGCTGGCGGGCGCCGACGTGGGTATCGCGATGGGCGCTGCCGGCACCGACGTAGCGATAGAGGCGTCGCATGTGGCGTTGATGAACGATGACTGGGCCACGGTTCCGCTGCTGTTTGGTGTTGCACGGCGAACCATGCGCGTAGTGATGCTCAACATCGGCTTCACTGCGCTGTACAACCTGGGCGGACTCTCGCTGGCGGCGCTGGGGCTGCTGCCTCCGGTGGTAGCGGCTGCCGCGCAGAGCATGCCCGATCTGGGAATCCTGGCCAACTCGTCGCGTCTGGTACGGCTTAAACGGGGGACGCACCGTGAGCGTTGAGGCGGCAGGTAGCGTGCGCTGCGCGATTGTGGGCCTGGGGAGAATCGGTTCGCTGCTGGAGGACGATACCCTGCGCGAGAAGCCGTGCACTCACGCCGGAGCTATTGCCGCCAACCCGAACTGTACGCTGGTTGGCGGTTGCGACATTGACCCCGTCCGGCGGCAGCGCTTTGCGGAGCGCTGGAGCTGCAGCGCGCTGTACGCGGATGTCGATACACTGCTGCAGCAGACACGGCCGCAGATACTGTGCGTTGCCACCCATCCGGATAGCCACCGGCGGATGGTTGAGCGTGCCGCGGCGCACGGTGTGCCGGTGGTGGTGTGCGAAAAGCCGCTGGCGGACAGCTTGCGCAACGCGCGCGCGATTGCCGCGCTGCACCGCAGGCGGCGCCTGACGGTGCTCACCAACCACGAGCGCCGCTATTCTGCGGACTACCACAATGTTCGTGCCGCGGTTGTCGATCAGCGCTTCGGCAGGCTCATCGCAATGCGCGCCACCCTCTGCTCCGGTCGCACCAAACGCCATGACCGGGTGCTGCTGCACGACGGCACGCACATGGTAGACGTGATAAACTACCTGGCCGGTGGTACGCTGCAGCCAAGGAAGCGCCTGGGTAGCATGCGCGCCAATACCTCATCGGCATTTCTGTACGCGGTTGTAGCCGGGGTTCCGGTTGTAATTGAAGTGGGCGCCGAGCGTGACCATCTGCTATTTGAAATTGAGCTCAGCTTTGAGCGCGGGCGGATCCGCGTTGGCAACGGCATCTACGTGTTTGAGCAGAGTATCGAAAGCCCCCACTACCAGGGGTTCCGTTCACTGAGTCCCGCCGAGAGCCCGCCGCCGGCCGTGACCGGCTATTTTGCGGGCATGCTCGATGATGCGGTAGCGTGCGTTGGCGATCCCGAGCGCCGGCCTGTCTCCAGCGCCGAGGACGGGCTGGCCAGTATGCGCTTCATCCGGGCGCTGCGCTCGATGCTTTGAATCCAGCGGCGGCTCAGCGCGCCATCTGGTAGGCGTCGCCAATCTCCTCTGCAGAGAACGAGTAGGTAGTGTTGCAGTTGAAACAGGTGGTGCGCAGCGGGAACGGACCGTTCTGTCTGATGTCGTGCAGCTCCTCCACCCCCAGTGCAGCGATGAAGTTGAAAAAGCGCTCGCGGGTGCACGGACAGTAGAAGCGCACGTTCCTGGTTGCCAGCGGCTCGGGACCCAGCGCTGCAAAGTAGCGGTTCAGGATTTCCGCGGTAGTTGCACCGTCGGCAAACAGCGCTCCAATTGAACCAATTGCATGCACCGCGGCATCGATCTGTTCGATAGCGTCTTCGCGCTCCTGGAAGCCGCCCAGTGTCGGCATTGCCTGGATCATCAGGCCACCGGCGCCGATGGCGCGGCCGTGATTATCGAACTGAATACTCAGGTGGAACGCCGTGGGCGTCTGTTCTGAATAGACATAGTAGGCGGCCAGGTCCCGGGCCAGACTACCGTAGACCAGCCGGATGCGCCCGGTAAACGGCTGCTTGGCGCGCTCGAGGTGCTTGGTGACAGACAGCGTGCCGCTGCCGACAAATTGCGCCGGATCGAGCGATTCGGGCGCCTCGGTCAGCGGAATCGGGTTGCGCTTGAGGTAGCCGCGCACGGTTCCGCCGGCGGTGGTCTCCACGTACAGCCCGCCCACCGGCCCGTCACAGCTGAGTTCAAATGATACTCTGTCATTTGCCTTGACGTTGGTCGACAGTAGCCCGCCGGCCAGGTAGCCGTGGCCCAGCAGCAGCGTTTCGATCAGCCCCAGCTGGTGATTGGCACGCATCTGGTTCACCATTCGCGTACCGTGCAGCAGGGCCCCGCGATAGCTTCCCTCAGCCAGCACAAAGCTGTCTACGCGATCCTGCGGCAGCGTGGCGAGCTTGTCGGCAACTACCGGGTCATCGATTGCTTCTTGTCTCATATAGCGCAAAGGTACTGCCTTGCAGTCCACTCGTCCAGTAACTGTACTTTGCGTTCTGCTGCTGCTGAGCGCCGGGTTGTACGCGGTGTTGACGATCGTGCAGCGATCGGTGGTAGAGTAGGTACAATGTTCCAGCTTCACCTGTTTACCGATCAACTGTGCCGTCTGCACTCGCCCGGTATGGGTCATCCGGAAAGACCGGAGCGGCTCGACGCCGTGACCGCGGTATTCGATTCCTGTGACGGAAAGCCGGGGGTCACGATTGACCCCGGTCGCGACGCAACCGACGCCGAAATCACCGCTGTACACACCGCCGCGCTTCTCGAGCGGGTACGCGATTCTCAACAGCGCGAGATTACCGTGTTTGACGCCGATACCGTAGCCAACAGCCACA
>SKLB01000055.1 GCA_007123465.1 Spirochaetales bacterium | reverse complement strand
TGCCCGAACGGTTGTCAAACGACCTCTGCAGCCTCAAGCCCAACGAGGACCGGCCGGCCTACAGCGTTATCATGAACATCGATTCGCGCGGCGACATCAAAGACTACCGCATCGTGGAATCGCTGATCCGCAGCAAGCACCGCTTTGCATACGAAGACGTCGAAGCCATCATCAACGGCAAGAAACATCGCTACGCACAGAACATTCATTTGATGATGATGCTGAGCCTGCTGCTGCGCCGCCGCCGCGAAGAGACCGGCAGCGTTGACTTTGACGTCCCCGAACCGGTGATTTCGCTGGACAAGAACGGCATTCCTTACGAGGTTCGCCCGAGCGAACGGCTCGATGCGCACCGCCTGATCGAAGAGTTTATGCTGGCGGCCAACCGCACCGTGGCGCGCCATATCGTAGCCCAGAACGCCGCCGCGGAGAAGAAGCAGCGCCGCGGCGACAAGCGGCCACAGCCGGCCACCTGGCCGTTTATCTACCGGGTTCACGAGAAGCCAAAGGAAGACGACGTTCGCTCGTTTCTGGAACTGCTGGAAGGACTCGGTATCCACTACAAAGTGCAGGGAGAGCTGGAGCCCGAAGACTACCGCAAAATCCTCGGCATCATCGAGAACCTCGACTTCAAGGATTTTGTGGAAAAGGTGGCGCTGCGCTCCATGACCAAAGCGGTCTACAGCACCGAAAACATCGGCCACTTTGGTCTGGCGTTTGACGCGTATACGCACTTTACCTCGCCAATCCGCCGCTACGCCGACCTGGCAATCCACCGCCTGCTCAAGCGTTACGCCGGCGGCTCGCGGCCGCGGGCAGCGCAGAAGCTCGAGGCATCACTGCAGCAGATCTGCGAACACAGTACGGCCCGCGAAATCCGCGCCACCGAAGCCGAACGCGAGTACACGCGGCTGAAATCGATGCAGTTTCTTGCCGGCAAGATCGGCGAAACCTACGACGGTGTTATCGCCGGAGTGACGTCGTTTGGCCTTTTTGTCGAGCTGACGCACTACCTGATCGAAGGCCTGGTGCACGTCTCGGAGATCAAGGATGACCATTACGACTTTGACAAGGACAACTATCAGCTGATAGGCCAGAAGAACGGCAGGACGTACCGCCTCGGAGACCGGCTGCGTGTCAGGATCAAGGGCGTCTCGCCCGAAGAGCGCAAAGCAGACCTCAGCATTGCAGAGTGACGCAGTCAATGAAAGCACAACAGCAGTGGCGCCCCGACAGCTGGCGCACCAGGCCCGCGCGCCAGCAGCCGCACTATAGCGACAGCACCCGCCTGGCAGAAGTTGAGACTGCGCTACAGAGCTATCCGCCGCTGGTATTTGCACAGGAGGCACGCCTGCTGCACGATCAACTGGCGCGCGTAGCAGAGGGGCGCGCGTTTCTGCTTCACGGCGGTGACTGCGCGGAAAGCTTCGCCGACTTTGCGGCACCTGCAATCCGTGACACCTTCAAGGTGCTGCTGCAAATGGCGGTTGTGCTGACGTTCGCCGGCTCGGTGCCGGTGGTCAAGCTGGCACGGCTGGCCGGTCAGTACGCCAAGCCGCGATCGTCGGAGGTAGAGCACAACGGCGGACAGAGCCTGCCCAGTTACCGTGGCGATATCATCAACGGCCGCGAGTTCACCGCCGCGGCGCGCCGGCCGGATCCCGAACGCATGATTACCGCCTACCACCATTCAGCGGCAACTCTCAACCTGCTGCGCGCCTACGCCCAGGGAGGACTCGCCGACCTGCACCAGGTGGGACGCTGGAACATGAGTTTTGTAGCGGCCAACCCGTTGCGCGAGCGTTACCAGACAATGGCGGACCGTATCGCTGAGACACTGCGCTTTATGGAGGTGATGGGAATCAGCCCCGAGTCCACGCCGGCCATCCGCGAAACCCAGCTCTTCACCTCGCACGAGGCTCTGCTGCTGAACTACGAGCAGGCACTCACCCGGCGCGCATCGCACGACCGGCTGGATGATCCTGATGACCGCTGGTTTGACTGTTCGGCACACCTGATCTGGATCGGAGAACGCACGCGCGGACTGGACGATGCCCATGTCGAGTTCTGCCGCGGCATCGCCAACCCCATCGGCGTCAAGATTGGCCCGCGCGTCACCGCGGATGAACTGATCCGGCTGGTTGACGTACTCAACCCGCACAATGAACCCGGACGGCTTACCCTGATCACGCGCATGGGCGCGGACGTTCTGGAACGGAAGCTGCCGGCGCTGGTTCAGCGTATTCAGCTCGAGGGTAAGACGGTGGTGTGGGCTTGTGACCCCATGCACGGCAACACCGTTACCACCGGCGGCGGACTGAAGACGCGCGACTTTGACGCCATCATGCGTGAAATTCTGCAGTTCTTTGCCGTACACGCCGCACAAGGCAGTTACGCCGGTGGGATCCACCTGGAGATGACCGGAGAGCACGTCACCGAGTGTACCGGTGGCGCCTACGGATTGTCGCAACAGGACCTGGGAGCGTGCTACCGCAGCTACTGCGACCCGCGACTCAACGCCGACCAGGTGCTGGAACTGGCCTTCCTGCTGGCCGACACGCTTACCGCGGTGCGACCGCAGACC
>SKLB01000289.1 GCA_007123465.1 Spirochaetales bacterium | reverse complement strand
CAGGTAGACGTGGGTACGCTTATCGCTTGCGGCCATGCAGGCGTTTCCTTCGCACTTCGGCGGAATAGCGGATCGCATTGCTGAATCTGGCGTAACTGGTGCAGCGGCACTGTACCGCATTGACCGCACGATTGAGAGTCTCACCGTCGGGTGTCGGGTGAGTGGTGATCGCCCAGTGAGTTGTCAATACTTTTGCGGAGGCGCAGAACTTGCACGGTACCGACCCGGCGCGGTGGAATCCGATCTCGATATCGCGGAAATCGCGTGTCTCCATGAACCCTTCGATGGTGGTCACTTCGCAGTTGTTGACACGGAATGCCGGTATCATGCACGAGAGTGACAATTCGCCGTCGAGCAGAATTGCGCAGAAACCACAGGTGCCGTAAAGGCATCCGGGCCGGGCGCCGGTCAGCGCCAGATCCTTGCGCAGAACCTCAATCAGGCGCGTATTGGGTTGAACGTTGAGCGTTGTCTTGTCTCCATTGAGTAAGAACGAGACTCTCATTGGTCCTCCTCCAGGTAGGTGCGCAGAGTCTCGGCGGTGCACGGAATTGTGTCGATATACCGTCCGGTGGCCTGCGTTACCGCCAGTGCGAAGGCAGCCGGAATAACGGCCATCGGAAGATCGCCCAGGCCCTTGGCGGGAGCCTTCTCGCTATCGCCCAGAAACTCAATATGCACCGGTGCAACGGTAGCCAGTCGCGAGTGCTGGTAATGGTGGTAATCGCTGCGGCGTAGTCCGCCGTTGGCAAAGAGGATCTCCTCGGTGCCGGCCCAGGCAAGCGCGGCGTACACCCCGCGCTCCAGTACCCGCGTTGCCTGGTCGCGCTGCAGAATGCGGCCGGCGTCCACGGCCAGCCAGACACCGCGCACCGTCGGCTGGTAGGTCATCGGATTCATTTCAACCTCAACCACCGCCGCAGCGTACGACAGGACCGTGTGCGGTTGACCGCTGAGCTCGCGGGCGTTCCAGTCAACAGAGCGCGGCGGGCGAAACGACCGCCTGACCTCCAGCGGCAGCGGCGCGCGGAATCTCTGCCGCTTTATGGCATTGCAGGCGCTCTCGATAGTGCGCTGAATAACAACGATGTTACGCGACAGCACCGCCGGCCCGCAGTCGGTGGAAACCGCGGTATCGGCGGCTGCAAAGCGAATATCGGCGTCAGCGACGTTGAGCACCGAGGACAGATTGTCTTTCCAGATGCCGCGGATCGTTTCGCTCTCGGAAACCGCACCGCAGAGCAACTCAGCGCTGCCGTCTTTCTCCATGCGCACCCGGATCGAAGAGCCTATCAGCTCCTCAGCGCGTCCGCTGAAACCCGACGCCTGGTGGGCGAAGGCTATACCGATACCCCGCGGCGGATCGAGCATATCGCTGAACGCCTCGCGACGTTTTTTCTGCAGTTCGAAAGCGGCGTATTTGCGCTGGTAGTCGCTGGCACCCGCAGCGTGACCGAGCAGATCGTGGTGATCGCAATCGGTTGCCAGCGGCGCGCCGATCAGCGGGGCCTGCCCGCGGCGTAAGAGGTTGATCTTTTTCCATTCGATCGGTGACGTCTGGCTGAGCTCGCTCAAGCGCGAAACGTGAGTCTCCACTGCAAACGCACCGTGCGACGTGCCCAGTCCTCCACAGGCGTTCAGCGGCGGCAGGTTGGTACGCAGGGCACGGATGCAGAGACGCGAGGCTTCACAACGGTAGTGAGATACCAGTGAGGTTGCCACTCTGGTGACGATCTCGTCTACAAACAGCGGGTAGGCTCCGAGGTTTACTGTAGCGAGAATGTCGACCGCGCTGAGATTGCCGTTTTCGTCCAGGCCGGTGGTGCATTCAACCAGTACGCTGAGCCCTTTTGGACTGAAGCGGAAATCTTCTTCACGGGTGTAAACCAGCTTCACCGGCTTGCCGGTGTGGAGAGATGCCAGTGCGGCCTGCGCGGCCACCACCGACGGATACCACAGCTTCCCATCCAGTGACACGCCAAGTTCGGTTGATCGAACCCGGCACGCCTCCGGCGGCAGATCGAGTACCGCAGCTACGGTGCTGCGTACGTGATGCGGCCACTGGCTGGGTGAGAAAACTGTTACCGAGTCAGCGGCGCCGGCAACCGCGTAGGCTCCAACCGCTTCGCTGTAGAGATGATCCTGAATGCCGGTACGATAGCTCGCCTGGACCAGCTGGCTCGAGCTGCGCAGCGCTTTTTCGATGTTGCCCCGCTTTGTGCTGCGTTCGAGTACGATGGTTGCGTGCTCGAGATCGTCCAGTTCAACAGCGGCGTGCTGGATTTCGTAGCTTATCTGGATCATACGGGAGATCTCGAGCAGACGCGCTGGTGATGGTCCAATCAGAAGCCCGATCGGCTCGCCAACGTAGAGCGTTTCGCGCTCGGCAAAAATCGGCGCAACGTCGCCCATCACATCGACGTAGTTGACTCCCGGTATATCTGCGGCGCGCAGATAGGTGACATCACGCGGGAGGTCGGGCAGGTGGGTTTCAATGATCCGCGCGTGGGGATGCTCGCTGCGAATCGTGAGGCCGTAGAGCATATTGGGTGCAAACATGTCGGTGAGAAACAGCGACTTGCCCT
>SKLB01000067.1 GCA_007123465.1 Spirochaetales bacterium | reverse complement strand
AGGTGCGCCACGTGATGAACGTTACCGACGTGGGGCACCTCACCGATGATGCCGACGAAGGTGAAGACAAGATGGAGAAGAGCGCGCGCGAAATGAAGCGCTCGGTATGGGATATTGCCGCTTACTTCACCGAGGCGTTCTTCAACGATACGCGCAAGCTCAACATCGTCTCGCCGACTATCGTGTGCCGCGCCACAGACCACATCCCGCAGATGATAGCGCTGGTCGAGCGTCTGCAGCAACGCGGCTACACCTACGTAGCCGGCGGAAATGTCTATTTTGATATCAGCAAGTTTGACTCGTACGGGCAGCTGGCGCTGCTCGACCGGCAGGAGCTGAAGGCCGGTGCCCGCATCGAGGTAGATCAGAACAAGCGTAATCCGCACGATTTTGTGCTGTGGTTTACCAGGGGCAAATTTGAACACCAGTCGATGACCTGGGACTCGCCGTGGGGCCGAGGCTACCCGGGTTGGCACCTGGAGTGCAGCGCGATGAGTCTGCACTACCTTGGAGATCAGTTTGACATCCATTGCGGTGGCGTGGATCACATTCCGGTACACCACACCAATGAGATCGCGCAGACCGAAGCGGCTACCGGCAAGAAGTGGGTCAATTACTGGATCCACGCTGAATTCCTGCTGATGGATACTGGAAAGATGTCCAAGTCGCGCGGCGGATTCGTGACACTGTCCACGCTGGAAGAGGAGGGCTGGGAGCCGCTGGACTATCGCTATTTCTGTCTTGGCGGGCATTATCGTACTCAGCTGCAGTTCTCCTTCGAATCGCTGGAGGCAGCGCGCAACGCCCGACGCAACCTGCTCGACCGTATCTGGGACTTAGTGGCAGCACTGAACGGTGCAGCGCTCCCCGAAGCAGACTGGGACGGCTCCTACGCGCGAGCGTTTCTGCAGCATATCAGCGACGATCTCAACGTTGCCCGCGGCCTGGCGGAATTATGGGGCGTGATCAAGGACAGCGAGCTCGAACCACGCGACCAGCTGGCACAGATAGCCGCAATTGACCAGGTGCTCGGGCTTAAACTGCTACAGCAGGAACCGCCGCAGACCACCGTTGATCCGGAGGTAGAGCGGCTGATCGAAGAGCGCTCGCAGGCGCGTGGCGAGCGCGATTTTGCACGCGCGGATCGGATACGAGATCAGCTCGCGCAGCAGGGTATCATCCTCGAAGACACTCCCCAGGGCACAAAATGGAAAAAGGTGAGACCGCGGGTGTAACTACCTGAGGTAGTCGGTTGTTTACAATATGAAGTGGGGAAGCTCGCACGCGCAGCAGTTCAAGCAGGTATACGACGAGGTCTATCCGATCATCATACGGATCGTATACAAGATTACCGGTGATCTCGACAGCGCCGAGGAGCTCTGTCAGGACGCCTTCATCAAATTTTACGAGCGTATCGATGTGGTACCCGATGCCGAGCAGGCCAGGTACTGGTTGATCCGCGTGGCCAAGAACCTCGCTTTGAACTTTCAGAAGCGGCGTGGGCGTGAACGAAGGGCGTACGAGCGGGTGTTTCGCGAGCCGCCGCGCAGGCTGGAATCCGGCGAGACCGTAGTGCTGAAGGACGAATCCTCGCAGGCCGTGAAGGATGCGTTAAATGTCTTGCCTGAAAGCCTGCGGACTGTCATTATTATGAAAGAGTACGGAGAGTTGAGTTATAAGGAGATTGCATCGGTTCTCGGCATCAGCGAAGGAAACGTCAAAGTTCGCGTCTACCGCGCGCGAGAACGGCTTGCGGAGCATCTGAAGGAGGGGGACATTTATGTACCCTGATAGTGAGTTGTTGTCCGCGTACCTCGACGGAGAGGTACCGTCTCCCTGGAAAGAACAGCTCGAGGAACGCCTCAAGGCCGATCAGTTGTGTTCCAGCGAGCTCGATCGATTGGCTGCCGTACGGAACTTTCTTCACAGCGAGCCGCAACCCGACTGGAACGCCAGTCGGGAGTTGGTGTGGCATCGTCTGAGCAATAGCGACCTACAGCGCCGGCCGCAGCCGCTGTGGCGCCGGCGGGTGGTTGTCCCGCTGCCACTGGTTGCCGCAGCGGCATCGCTGCTGCTGCTGCTGGCCGGCGCACTGCTGTGGTACAGCGGGCGGGCTTCTGCTGATCCGGTTGATCTGCCGGTTGCCGCAAGAGAAATGGATCTCACCATCAGGATTGGCGAGATCGGTATCGACGAGCTGCTGCGTATGATCAATGAAACCGACACTATCGGCGAGGTTACCGTGAAGCTGCCGGACATGGCGCGGTTTGACTTCATCGGTGAACCGCAGATGATGCGTGCAGCAGATTTTCGCATCAATGAGCCGTTGATAGTGCCTCATCTGGACGGTGATGATCTTTCGGGCGAGTAAGCGAGCAATCAAAAAGGACGCAATGAAGCGACTGTTTGCAGTAGTCTTGATGTTGGCGACAACGCTTACCCTGGGCGCCGATGACCTTGAGAATGCGCTGCGCCTTCTATCTGAACAGGCGCTGAGCGTCAATATCGTTGCGCGGATTACCGAGAACGGTGAAGAGACCGTCTGGAACATGGAGGTCTCGCGGGTGACCATATCGGGGCGCGCGGT
>SKLB01000054.1 GCA_007123465.1 Spirochaetales bacterium | reverse complement strand
CTGCGGCAGATGACCAATACGCCAGTTTCAACATCGAGCTGCAGGTTGAGGTAGTTCCCTATCAGGCCGCTGCCGAGTAATATTGACTTCATATGAGACGACTGATCACTGATCTCCTGCGAAACTCGGGTACAACTGCGCTGGTCGTTGTGTCTTTCCTGATTCTGGTTGGCGCGCTGGCTCTGGTTATTCGCGAGTCCAGTCGGCCGCCGGTTATAGATTCGATATCTCCCGAGGTGGGCCTGCCCGGTGACGAGTTGGTGATCGAGGGGCGCAGTTTTGGCAGCGAGCGCGGCCGAAACCGTGTTCTGATCTCGGGCCGGGCGGCAACCGCTTCAGCACACCTCGAGTGGAGTGATAGCCGGATTCGCGTCAGGATTCCAGCCGATACCGCCTCCGGCTTGGTCTACGTTCACACCTCCAATGGGCGCAGTAACGGGATGCTGTTTACCAACCGCGAACACGTTCCCGAGCCGGTGGCGGCGGTGCAGCAGCCAGGACGCCCGGTGATCAGCCGTATTGAGCCTACCCTGAGCCGCGTCGGTGATACAGTGACAATTCACGGTCGCCGCTTCGGCGAAAACCGTAAGAACAGCCGGGTTCTGTTCAGCTGGAGCGCCGAAGGCCGGGATAATCCTGGCGCCGCCACTACCTCCAGTAGCCTGTTCGCCGGATCGATCACCGATTTTGTCTACAAGACCTGGTCCGAGCGCCGTATCGAGGTGCGCGTACCCGACGGCGCGGTCGGCGGCCCGATCTACGTGGAAACCGACAAGGGGCGCAGCCTGCCGGTCAACCTGCAGCTCGAGCAGCCTGTTGGCCGCAAGACCTTCCGTGGGCGGCGAACCTTCGCGGTACAGTACGAGATTGAGATCGATCAGATCGAAATCGATCCTGAGCTGGCGCAGTGGAACCGGTTGTACATCTGGATGCCGCGGGTTCAGTGGCTGCCCGAGCAGCTCAATCCACAGGTGCTGACGCGCCAGGGAACTCCGCTCTTTGACGACGTGTCCGGGCTGGCGGTCTTCGAGTTGTCCAATCTACGCCCCGGCGAAAGCCACACCATCGCGCGTACGGTACTGTTTGACCGCTGGGAAGTACACAGCGAGATCGAGGCCGGCCGCGTTGTCGCCCGCTATACCATCGATGAGCGGTTTCTGGACAAGTACCTGAGCGAGTCCGTGATCCTGCCGGTTGGTGCGAGCGCGATTGCCAACACCGCGCGACAGGTGAGCTCCGGAACACAGAATCCCTACGTCAAGGCTCAACGGCTGTACAATTGGGTGCTCGAGCGGCTGACCCCCGAGCAGCGAGAGTCCAGCCGCGGGGCGCTGGAGGCACTGGAAGCACGCAGCGGCAACTCTTTCAGCTACGCGGTGCTCTACGTCTCGCTGCTGAGGGCCGCCGGGGTACCCGCACGCGTGGTTGCCGGCTATATCTTCGACGCCGAACTCATACCGCTGCGGCACTACTGGAGCGAGTTCTTCCTGCAGGACTTCGGATGGGTGCCGGTTGACCCGGCACTCGGTGACGGTCTGCACGCTGATCGTCTGGAGCAGCGCGAGAACGCACGCAGCTTCTATTTTGGCAATCTTGATGCTGCACGGGTTACTTTTTCACCTGGTCGGCTGCAGGCGCGCAACCTGCACGTCGACGGGACGCGCCGCTCGGTCCGCGAACTGTACTCACTGCAGACCCATCACGAGGAATTTGTCGGTAACCTGGTGGATTACCGCAGCCGCTGGTACGATCTGAGAGTGCTCGGAGAGCATTTCTGAATCATTGACAGTAGCAGTCATATCCCCTAACCTTGATAGTAGCAGCCCTTCAAGGAGCACACAGTGAGCACACTTCAGCAGACCGATCCCGAACTGTTCGGCGTAGTCCGGCAGGAGGAGCAGCGGCAGCTCTCGAAACTCGAGCTGATTGCGTCCGAGAACTTCACCTCGAAAGCAGTACTCGAGGCCGCCGGTACGGTACTCACCAATAAGTACGCTGAGGGTTACCCTGGTAAGCGCTACTACGGTGGCTGTGAGTTCGTTGACATGGCCGAGGACCTGGCGCGTGATCGCGCCAGGCAGCTGTTTGACGCAGAATACGCCAACGTTCAGCCGCACTCCGGCAGTTCCGCCAACATGGCAGTCTATTTTGCGCTGCTGAAACCGGGTGACACGATCCTGGGCATGGACCTGGCGCATGGTGGCCACCTTACCCACGGCAGCCCGGTCAACTTCTCTGGAATTCTCTACAACATTGCAAGTTACGGTGTAAGCAAGGAGACTGAAACGCTCGATTACCAACAGATTGAGCGCGTTGCACGTGAGACTCGTCCCAAGCTGATTGTTGCCGGCGCTTCGGCGTACCCACGCTTGTGGGACTTTGAGCGTTTTCGGGCGATTGCAGACGAGGTAGGCGCCTTTCTGATGACCGACATGGCTCACTTTGCCGGTCTGGTTGCCGCCGGGGTTCACCCAAGCCCGATCGGGTTATCACACGTCACCACGAGTACAACCCACAAGACACTGCGCGGACCGCGTGGCGGCCTTATTCTGATTGGTAGCGATGAAGAGAACCGGCTGGGCATTGTGGCAGCCAGGTCCGGGCGTACCAGACGCTACTCTGAGCTGATCGACTCCTCGGTCATGCCGGGGATTCAGGGCGGACCGCTGATGCACATCATCGCTGCCAAGGCAGTGGCGTTCAAAGAGGCGCTCTCACCCGGATTTGTGAGCTATCAGAAGCAGGTGCTGGCCAATGCGCGCAAACTTGCCGAAGTACTGGCAGCCGGCGGTGCACGGGTTGTATCGGGCGGAACCGACAATCACCTGATGCTGGTTGACGTTACCAGCTTCGGTCTTACCGGTAAAGAGGCCGAGTCCCTGCTCGACGAAGCCAACATCACGGTCAACAAGAACGGGATTCCGTTTGACAGCAAGAGCCCTATGGTTACCTCGGGGGTGCGGATCGGCACGCCGGCGCTGACAACACGCGGTTTTGGCGAGAAAGAGATGGAGACCGTTGGCGGCTACATTCTGGACGTGTTGGCCAACTCCGATGACAGTGCCCGCCTGAAGAGCATTAGAGATCAGGTTGAGAAGTTCTCCTTGCAGTTCCCGCTTCACGCAGAGCCTGCAGCAGCCGATAGTCAGAGATAGGGGGCTTGATTGACAAATCCTTCGGCCGATTCGTATACTACAGGTGTGTAACCTCGTGTTGGAAAAGGTATGAGCAGCCCACTACAGCTTTCAATGGTGAATTTCAACAAAGGTGCCTACATCGTTGTTGAAGGAAAACAAAACGCAGACTGTTTCTACATCATTCGTGCCGGCAAGGTGCGCATAAGCAAAGAGGTGGAAGTTGTAGAGGAAGAGGGCGGCAACGTGCTCGGCCCGGGGGACTTCTTTGGCGTTGTTTCGACCATGTCCTCGCACAGCCACATCGAGACCGCTCAGGCGCTGACCGATGTTACCCTGATTGCCGTTCATAAAGAGAACTATCACCTGCTCATAGAAAAGAATACGCCGGTGGCGATGAAGATCATTGAAGCGTTTTCCAGGCGTATGCGTTACCTCGATGAAGCGCTGGCCCGTATCACGTTCAAAGATTCGGTAGAAGCAGATATCAATCACCTGTTCTATGTAGCAGAGTACTACGCCCGTCAGAGCCAGTATAATCAGGCCTACTACGCCTACTACCAGTACATCAAGTACTGTCCGCAGGGACCAAATTTGCAGGCCGCGCGCGAACGCATGATGAAAATCAAGCCCTATTCCAAAGCGGTGTACCTCGAAGGGAACGAGCAGGCGTTCACGCGCACCTACCCCAAGGATACCATGGTCTTCTGCGAGACGATGCCGGGCAGAGAGCTCTACATCATCCAGAAGGGCAGCGTCAAAATAACCAAGATTGTCAATGACAACGAGGTGCTGCTGGCGGTCCTCAAACAGGGTGATATCTTCGGCGAGATGTCGCTGATTGAAAACAAGCCGCGCTCGGCCTCGGCGGTGGCGTTTGAAGACGCGGTACTGCTGGCGGTCAACAAGGAAAACTTTGCGCGCATGGTCTCTACCCAGCCGCAGATCATCGCGCGGCTGACAACGCTGCTGGCGGAACGAATCTGGTTTATCTACAAGCAGCTGGCAAACACGCTGCTGACCGACAAGGTCGGGCGCCTCTACGATGCGCTGCTGATACAGCTGGAGAAGGCCCGCGTGCCGATCCGCAGCGGTGAGAGCTATACCTTTGGCTTTGGTACGCGCGAACTGATTAACATGGTCGGCCTGCCGATGACCGAAGGCAACCAGGCGGTCCGCGAGCTGCTGCGTAACGGGAAGCTCAAGGCGATGGAGAACCGAATTCTGGCCGCCGATGTTGAGGAAATTGCCAAGCAGGCCAGCTACTATCGCAAGATGCAGAAGATCGAAAAAGCGCGCCGCGAGCAGCGGCGCATCAGTTAAGCCGGCGCGTTTGCCGGCACGCGGAGCCGGTCACGGCTTTGACTGGCCGTAGTACGCCCCGCTGCCGTGCTTGCGCAGGTAGTGCTTGTCAACGAGTTCCTGCGGCGCTTCGGCGGCCAGCGCGTTGATCGAGCGCGTGTGATAGTCCATCCGCGCAACTTCTTCGAGTACAATCGCGTTGTCGACCGCCTTCTCAACAGAGGTTCCCCAGGCAAAAGGGCCGTGGTGCGCAACCAGCACACCTGGAATTGATTGCGGGTCGATAGCGTGGCGCTGAAACCGTTCTACAATCACCAGCCCGGTGTTGCGCTCGTAGGCTTGCTCTATCTCGTGGCGGCTGAGCCTTCGAGTAACCGGAATGGCGCCGTGGAAATGATCGGCGTGCGTTGTGCCAAAGCACGGGATCGGCTGCTCGGCCTGCGCAAAGCAGACCGCGAAGTGCGAGTGGGTGTGGACAATTCCCCCGATACCGGGAAACGCGCGGTAGAGTTCGAGATGGGTGTCGGTATCCGAAGAGGGGCGCAAATCGCCATTGACCACCGAGCCGTCACCGAGCGCCACCTGCACCATGGTGTCGGGGCCCAGACCGGCGTAGGCTACGCCGCTGGGCTTGATCAACATAGTCTGAGAGCGGCGGTCAACGGCGCTGGCGTTGCCCCAGGTCAGCAGTACCAGCCCTGATTCCACAATACGCAGATTGGCGCGGTAGACCGCTTCGCGTAGCTCGGCGATGGTGCTGTTGCCGCTGCTCATTGTCCGCGCGCCTTGTCACGTATGTCGATCAGCTCTTTCATAACGTCGGACAGCGATGCCTGCGTTCCTTTGATGCCGAAGGCGTCGTGCATGGTGCGGTAGAGGCCGTAGAGCCTGTTGTAGACGCGTGCGTTCTCGCTGATCGGTGTGAACTGCTTGTCGAGCGTGCCGGTCATGGCGTCTATTGCCGAGTCAAAACTGTTGTGGCCACCAGCCTCAGCTCCCGCGACTACAGCACCGGCCATGGCGGCGCCAACCGCAGGGGTTTGCTTGCTGCGTGCGATCTTCAGCGGACGGTTCATCACATCGGCGTAGATCTGCATTACCATTGGATTCTTGACCGAGATACCGCCGCAGTTGACGATCTCGCTGACCTTCTGGTCGTACTCTTCGAAGCGCTCCATGATTACGCGCGCGCCAAATGCGGTTGATTCCACCAGTGCACGGTAGATCTCTTCGGGGCGGCTGTGCAGGGTCAGCCCCAGGATCGCGCCGGTCAGGCGCACGTCCACCAGCACGGTGCGGTTGCCGTTATGCCAATCCAGGCCGAGTAATCCGCTTTGACCGGGTGCAAGCTTCTCAGCGGCGGCGGTCAGCGCTTCGTGAGACCCTTTTTCGGCACCACCGGGCTGCACGTAGTTGACAAACCAGTTGAAGATGTCACCGACGGCGCTCTGTCCGGCTTCCAGGCCGAAGTGCCGCGGCAGGATCGACCCCGGGACAATGCCGCATAAGCCGGGGATATCGGCGAGCTGTTGTGATTCAGGAACCACCATCATGTCGCAGCTGGAGGTTCCCAGTATCTTCACCAGCACACCCGGGCGGATACCCGAGCCAACACCGCCGAGGTGCGCGTCAAAGGCTCCAACCGCTACCGGAATCCCGGCCGGCAGGCCGGTCTGTTCGGCCCATTCGGCAGAGAGCCGACCGGCGCTCTGATCAACGGTGTAGGCTACGTCGGGCAGCGACGCACGCAGCCGCGCCAGGTCCGGATCGAGGCCGGCGAGAAAACCCTCGTCGGGGTAGCCGCCCCAGTCGGTGTGAAACATCGCTTTATGGCCGGCAGCACAGATCCCGCGTTTGATCTGTGCCGGGTCGCTGATACCGCACAGCCGGGCCGGAATCCAGTCAGCGATTTCAACCCAGGTGTGCGCGGCGTCAAATACCGCTTGTGCACTGCGTTTGCACTTGAGCAGCTTGGACCAGTACCACTCGGAGGAGTAAATACCGCCGCACTTGGCCAGAAAATGCGGCCGGGTTTGCTCGGCGCTGGCGGTAATCTCCTCGGCTTCCGCGGCCGAGGTGTGATCCTTCCAAAGCCACGCCATTGCCGCCGGATTGTCACTGAGCTCCGCGCTGAACGCCAGCGGTGTTCCATCCCTGGCCAGAGGCATAGGAGTGCTGCCGGTTGTATCGACTCCGATCCCGATCACCTGCCGCGGATCAAATCCGGCAATCGCGCCGGCGTGCGACAATGCGCCTTTGATGACCGCACGCGCTCCGTCGAGGTAGTCCTGCGGATGCTGGCGCGCCAGATTGGGATCGCGCGCATCGATGATGATGCCCGCCTCACCGTGCGCGTAGTCCCATACGCTCTCGGCGATCTCTTCACCGTTAGCCGTGTTGACGATAACGGCGCGAACCGAGTTAGTTCCATAGTCCAGGCCAATGCAATAGTTGTCGCTCATCGCTGTCTCCTTTCAGACCCATACGATACGGCATGCACGCGGGATTTGTAAATACTCGAGTTTGTCGCAACTCGAACCAACCGCTTTTGCTTTGCGCGGATAAACTGTTTGACAGAAAAAAGAGGGTGCCCCTATAATGTGTGTACGTTAACGCTAGGTGGTGCACGCCGTGAGGGATATTCACTATGAAGAATCGTGATCGGGTGCTTCTCGCGCTGAGCGGGGAGCGTCCGGACCGGTGCCCGATGCAGATCAGTTTCACACCGGAGTTCGCACAGCGGCTGCGCCAGGACATGGCGCTTTCCAGCGGAGACGCAGAACACAATCCACACGGCGGTGGTAACCCCTACGACCTCGAGCGCGCCCTCGATGAAGACCTGCTGTTGACCTCGGTAGGATGGGCCAACTCCTATTACGGCGGGGGCCAGAGCTACACAGATGAATGGGGCATCGGCTTCCGCCGCGCAGAGTATACAACCAAGTTTGGAACCGGCAGCTATACCGAGATCACCTCGCACCCGCTGGCCGACGACGCAGCGCTGTCCGGCTACGTTGCGCCCGATCCCCATCGCAGCGAGCTGTACCAGGAACCGGCGCGGGTTGTGCGGGAGTACAAAGATCAATACTGGATAACCGGGGTGACGGTCTGCACCATCTTCGAGACCGCCTGGGCTCTGCGGGGGCTCGACCGGCTGCTGATGGACCTGTCTTTGAATCCCGATGTAGCAGAAGCAATTCTGGACATTCCGTTCCATTTTCACCTGAGTGCGGCAAAACGGCTGGCTGAACTCGGCGTGGATATGATATGGACCGGCGATGACATCGGCGCCCAGTCTTCCATGATTATGTCGCCCGAGATGTGGAGACACTTTCTCAAGCCCAGAATGGCCCGGTTTGTATCGGAGGTGAAAGCAATCAACCCGCAGCTCAAGGTTGCGTACCATTCCGATGGCGCCATCTGGCCGGTTGTCCCCGATCTGATCGAGATCGGTATCGATGTGCTGAACCCGCTTCAGCCGGCAAGCATGGATCCGGCCGAGGTGAAGCGGCTCTACGGCGATAAGCTGTGCTTCTGGGGTTCGATAGACGAGCAGTATACGCTTCCGTTTGGCAGTCCTCAGGAGGTCAGCAATGAGGTGCGCAAACGGATGGAAACTGTGGGTAAGGATGGCGGGCTGATTCTGGGGCCAACGCACCACGTTCAGCTCGATACTCCGATGGAGAACTTCTGGGCCATGGTGGATACCATCCGCGAGGGCTACCAGTGATAGGCAGACCTGTGCAACAGCTGCCGGTTTGTCTATCTGTGCTGCAGAAACGTCCATTTCGCTGTCAGCGAAGGCGTGAGATAATCATTGAGAATGAAGGTCCAGGCAGTCCAGCGCGGCGTGTCGGGCCTTCAACAACTCTTTCAGATTTTTCTGAAAAGGAGGGCGTATGAAGAGGTTAGTAGCAGTTCTAGGTCTGTGTGTCGTACTGCTGTTTGTGGTAGCGGCACTTGGTCTGGCTGAAGGCCAGCAGGAGAGGATGGAGGCCGGCGAGAAGCATTTCGAGGGGATCAACATCGTGTTCTTCCCCGGTGGTCCCGAGGGCGGCGCGTTTGCCTCGATCGTCTATAACGGCGCACGCGCCGCGGAGTACGACCTGGGCGTCAACGTGGAGTACGTCTGGTCAGACTGGCTGCCGGACAGAATGATTGCGCAGTTCCGTGACGCGGTTGCGCGCCGACCGGACGGGATCGCGGTGATGGGGCACCCCGGCGTAGCTGCGCTTGGGCCGTTGGTGGATGACGCCAGAGCTCGCGGGATAATCGTAACCAGCCAGAATACTCAGCTGCCCGAGATTGAAGAAAAGTACAAGGCGGACGGGTTTGGCTATGTTGGTCAGGATCTCTACGCATCAGGCAGAATGCTCGCCGAGGGCGCAGCGCAGCGCGCTGCTGTCGGCCGCGGCGACCGGGCGATGGTCTGGGGTCTGCTCGGACAGGAAACCCGCGGTTTGCGCACCAGGGGTGCCATTGAGGCTCTCGAGGATATGGGCTTGACTGTAGACTACATTGAGATCTCCGATGCGGTGAATTCCGACCCGGCACAGGGGACTCCGGTAGTCACCAGCTATATTGCCTCCAACCCCGATGTCAAGCTGATCATTACTGACCACGGAGCGCTGACGGCAACCGTCGGTACCTACCTCAGATCGGCACGCCGTGATCCGGGGGACATCTACGTAGGCGGTTTTGATCTGAGCGCGGCCACAGTTGACGCAATCAACAGCGGTTATCTGGGCGTTGTGCTGGACCAGCAGCCGTGGCTGCAGGGTTACCTGCCGATACTGCAGATCGCACTGACCGCAAAGTACGGTTTCTCGGGCCTGCACATCGACACCGGTGCGGCGTTGATCGATGAAACCAATATTGACTTTGTGGCACCGCTGGCCGAGCGGGGAATCAGGTAGTCCTCGCTATTTTTCGACAGATGCTTTTGTATCCGGCGCTCCGCGCGTTGCGCGGAGCGCCGTGATTTCTCCGAGGAGGGAACACTGATGTCAGATAGTGCAGCGGTTACAGACAAGCAGACAACCGAATATGACAATCTGCTGGAGATGCGCGATGTACACAAGTCCTTCGGCCACGTGAACGTGCTGCAGGGCATCAATTTTCAGGTTGGAAAGTGCGAAATTGTGGCCCTGGTTGGAGACAACGGAGCGGGTAAGTCTACGTTGATCAAGACTATAACCGGAGTTCACAGGCCCAACAAGGGCGAGATCTACTTCAAGGGTGAGCGGATCACGATTCACTCGGTTGCGCAGTCGCGCGCGCTGGGCATCGAAACGGTCTACCAGGAACGCGCGCTTGCGGATCAGCAGAGTATGTGGCGCAACATGTTTGCCGGCCGCGAGATTACCAACAAGCTGGGGATCATCGACGTCAAGAAAGAGAAGCTCGAGACTGAGCGGCTGCTGCGCGACAGCATGGGCTTCACCTCCAAAGCGATCACGGTTGACTCCCAGGTGATGTTCCTCTCCGGGGGTGAGAAACAGGGTGTTGCAATCGGTAGGGCTCTCTATTTCGACGCTGACCTCATCATTCTTGATGAGCCGACCATGGGGCTGTCTCTGTC
>SKLB01000351.1 GCA_007123465.1 Spirochaetales bacterium | reverse complement strand
TGCAGTCCGCCCAGCGCGCTCAGATCGTCAACCTGCAGCCGGTTATCGCGCAGATCCAGGCCCTCCAGGCGGTGCAGAGCCGCCAGCGGCTCGAGGTCGGAAACGTGATTATCGCGCAGATCGAGCCGTTCCAGTCGCGTCAGCTGCGCCAGCAGCGAAATATCGCTGAGGCGCGCGTGATCGTCGGGGCTCTCGGGGTGAGCCGGACCACGATTGTGGCGCAGACCGAGGTATTTCAGTTGCGTCAGGCCGGCGAGCGCGTTCAGGTTCACCGCGCGCAGATCGGTGATGTTGTTATCGCGCAGTTCCAGCTGCTGCAGCCGCGGCAGCGCGGCCAGCGGCGCCAGGTCCGCCACGCGGTTACCGCGCAGATTGAGCCGCTCGAGGTTGGCAAGCTGCTCGATGCCGTTGAGCAATTCGATGCCGCGCCCCGGCGCATCGAGCCGCGTGATGCGTTCGAGCTCGGCGGTTGACAGCGTTCCGCGCTCGCGACCGGCTGCCTCGCGGACTGCCGCTTCAAGCGCCGGATCGGCAAACTGTGCCGTAGCGGTTGTCAGCGCCAATACCACGTAGGCGGCAATCAGCAGCAGCAGCGCCACCGCGCTAAGCGTCACCATGCGACGCACGCGCGACGATCCGCCGCCATTCACGGCGCGGCCACCCGCGGCGTAACCATACTCGGCCTGATGACCTCAATACCCTGCACGTACTTGCTGTTGGAAACCGGCTTGAGCGCGTGCTGCAGCACCAGATCGGTAAGCCAGCGCGGTTCGCGGGCGGCGGTCTTGATCTCCAGAATGACGTGTCGCGGCCGGTGCGGAGTGAGTATCGTCCCGGCCGGAAAGAGCGATCGGGCGCGTGCACTGACAACCCCGTGATCCAGGGTCACCCGCAGCGGCAGCCTGTCACGTGAACGATAGCCCTCGCGCCGGTACTGCACCAGCACCACCGGCTCGAGCGCGCGCACGTGCCGCAGGCGCTCAAACTCCATCACCACCGGATCGCTGGTATCCGGCCAGTGCCCGCTGCGCGCAAAGTGCAGGTAGTCGCTGTACGAAACGTGCGTGCTGTACTTGGTCATGACGTTGCCGCTCTTGGTCTTCAGCTCAACGGACACCGGATCCCACGCAGCCGGAGCGTCGCTGTAGGCCCGCAGGCGCAGCTTGATGCGTCCAAAGTTGCCGTCCTCTTTCTCGTAGTAGGAGCGCAAATCGCGCGTGTCATAGTAGATACTGCGCACAAGATAGCGCCCGCCGCACTGCAGGCGGCTGTAGTAATCGGCCTCCAGAGTGACCGAGAGCGCCGCCTTCAGCCGATAGTAGCCGGCAAGCGACAGCAGGCACTTGCGCTCAAACCGCTGTACTCCCTGCAACGCGGCGCTCCTACATCGGCAATGACAGCTGCGGAGTCAGTAGCGACACCCGGTTCACTCCAGCGATGCGCTTCAGTTCACCGACCATCTGGCGGACATCTTCCTCGTAAGCGCGTGCCAGCCGCAGTTCATAGGTCAGCTCCCAGCGTTCACCGTCTATCTCGTGATTGCGCAGCTGAACGTTGGCGCGCCTGCCGTTGACCACCCGCTCAACTTCAGCGTCGCGATTTCCGTCGCTACCCGAGACAATCAGGATGTACTCTGCGTGCAGCGGACGGCCGTACTTGAACAGGAACATGGCACCCATGAAGAGGCTCAGAAGCAGCGTAGCAAACAGCGCCACTGTCCAGTTGAGCGTTCCTACGCCCAGTCCGGTAGCGATAGTCCAGAACAGAAACACCATGTCGCGAGTATCCTTGATCGGAGTGCGGAAGCGGATAATCGACAGCGAGCCGACCAGCCCCAGCGAGAGCACCAGATCTCCCTGGATGAAGAACATCACCAGCGTGACAATCGGCGCCAGCAGCGCCAGCGTGGAGAGAAAACCGCTCTCGTAGTTCATGCCGCGGTGCGTCAGGCGGTATACAACCGCAATCAGCAGTCCCAGCAGCAGAGCCAGCGCCATCGACAAAAAGAAGTTCACCAGCTGATCGGCCGGCAGGATAATGATTCCGAGCAGTCGTTGCGGGTCCAAAGCGCGTGTGGCCTCCGGTTGAACGGTGAGCAGTGCAGCCGCGAAGGTGCCATTATACGGCGCAGCGCGGCAGCGTACAAGTCAGGAAACGTGCTTTCGGCTGTCTTGTGTGTTACAATTCTGTGTATCACGATACAATCTGGGAGAATGCAGTGAAGGAGATAGAGTCCCCGGACATCAGCGGTGTCAGGCCGGAACACGTGCTCACCGTAGACCTCAGGCGGCGACTGCCGGACATCGATCAGCTGGCGTCGCTACCGGACGATCTCGAGTATTACGGCCGGTTTGCTATACTGAAGAGCGGGATCCTGTGGTTTGGCGACATTCACTCGAGCCACCCCGGTACCGCCCAGGCGTGCTTCTACTGGGCAATCAGTGACAGAACGCTCTACATCTCACCTGACGGCTCTACGCTGGGTTGGCAGGACCTGGTCAACGCCAAGACGGTGAGGTTCATTGCGGCAGAGCTCAAACTGCGCAAGCGCTTCCGCTACTTCACGGTTGTGCTGTAATGTGAGGCTGTCAAGGGTCAGAACGACCCGCCGCCGGTGACGCGCAGCGCCTGGTTGTAACAAAACGACACACCTCCACAGTGCAGCAACCGCAGCCCCGCAGGGGCAGCCTGCTAATTCCTTTTAATATAACTACTTGAAATCACCGGCAGTTGGCACAGCCTTTGCTTCTATGTTGAATATACCACTATCCGATGAGGAGGTAGCATATGAACCTGGTAAGACGAAGAAATCCGGCTAACGTGAATCGCGATACCGGCGTCGATCAGCTGCAGCGGAGCATCAATCGCCTGTTTGACTTCGACTGGGACCTGGATCGCGATCTGGACCTCTTCGGCGGCGTCAGCGGCCCGTCTGTAGATCTGATGGAAAACGACGACACGTACATGGTGCGTTGCGATCTGCCGGGCGTTGAGAAGGATGACCTGGATATCTCGGTTTCCGGAAACGCGCTGACAATCAAGGGTGAGAAGCAGGACTCCAGCGAGCACAAGGATGGCCGCTACTACCGGCGCGAGTCGTGGAGCGGATCGTTCCAGCGCACCATAACCGTACCGGAGACCGTTGACCCCGACGCGATCAACGCCGAGATGAAAAACGGTGTGCTGACACTCACGCTGCCCAAGAAAGAAGACGTCAAGCCGCGCCAGATTACGGTAGACGTCAAGTAACGCTCGCCGCCGATGGCCGCAACAACCTACGCGCCGCAACACAGCGGCGCGTTTTTTTTTGCGCTTCGAGCTCCGTTGCCGGGTCGGCCACGATAGCTTTCGATCCGCAAATTCGCTACTATATCGGCTATGAGTACCAGCGAGCTGCATCATCTACGTCTGCGCAACCTGACTATGGATGACTTCACCGGGGTAAAGCACCTCATGGACCGCGTCTACCGCGACCTGGACGGCGCCTGGCCCAAGAAGGTTATCGCCGCACTGGTGCGCAGATTCCCTGAAGCGCAGTTCTGCATCGAAGACAAGGGAAACATAGTGGCGGTGGCGCTCACCGTTCGCGTGGATTACCGCAAGTTCTCTGCTGCACATACCTACGATGAACTGGTCGATGGCAGCGATTCTGTGGTGCACCACCCCAACGGTGACGCGATGTACGGTCTGGATCTCTTTGTAGATCCGGTCTATCGCGGCTACCGACTGGGCCGCCGGCTCTACGACGCACGCAAAGAGCTGTGCCGCGAGCACAACTACCAGGCAATCATCGCCGGCGGGCGCATGCCCGAGTACCACAAGCACGCGAAAGAGCTGAGCCCGCAGCAGTACATCGAGAAGGTCAAACGCCACGAACTCTACGATCCGGTGCTCAGCTTTCAGCTCAGTAACGACTTCCAGGTCAAACGCGTGCTGGAAGACTACATACCCGAGGACCGCAAGTCGCACGGCAACGCAACCCTGCTGGAATGGGTCAACATCTATTACCAGCGGGTACAGCCATCGGTGATCGATACACCGCGCTCAACGGTACGCATCGGAATGGTGCAGTGGCAGATGCGGCGGGTTGCGTCGGTTGAGGAGCTGCTGGAGCAGGTCGAGTTCTTTGTTGACGCTATCTCAGACTACCAGAGCGACTTCTGCGTCTTTCCCGAGTTCTTCAACGCGGCGCTGATGGGCCTCGGAGACCAGGAGACCAGCGTCTCGGCGGTGCGCTCACTGGCCGAGTTTACGCCGGCCATCTACGACGCCATGGCGCACATGGCGGTCAGCTACAACGTCAATATCATCGGTGGCAGCATGCCGGTGCGCGAAGGCGACGATATCTACAACGTTGCCTACCTGTTCAAGCGCGACGGGCGCGTTGAGGCGCAGTACAAGCTGCACATGACGCCGCAGGAATACCGCAGCTGGGCCATGAAGGGCGGCAACGCGCTGCGCGTCTTTGACACCGACGCCGGCAAGATTGGAATTCTGCTGTGCTACGACGTCGAGTTCCCCGAGCTGGCGCGCATCATGGGCGAGTGGGGTATGCAGATCCTGTTTGTGCCGTTCTGGACCGACACCAAGAACGGCTACCTGCGGGTCCGGCGTACCGCTCAGGCCCGCGCCATCGAGAACGAATGCTACGTGGCTATCACCGGCAGTGTAGGCAATCTGCCGCGCGTGGATAACTCGGAGATCCAGTATTCGCAGTCGGCGGTCTTCTCACCCTCGGACTTTGCGTTTCCCCACGACGCGGTTATGGCCGAAAGCACGCCCAACACGGAAATGACGCTGCTGGTAGATCTGGACCTCAACAAGCTCACCGAGCTGCGCAACGAGGGCTCGGTCACCAACTACAAGGACCGCCGGCTGGATCTCTTTCAAGTCGAGTGGCTGGGTGAACGCTGAGCCGCGGCCGTTGGAGGATGCCCTGCGCGGCTGTGCTTCCAGCGGCACAGCAGGTGCTCCAGACCGTCCAGCGCGCTGAACAGCAGAAGCCCCAGCAGGCCGATGGAAACGATGCCGGCGAGCATGTCCGGGTACGCCACGCGCATCCAGCTTTCAACGATAAACGTCCCCAGCCCGAAGTTGGTGAAGAACGTCTCGGCGAAGAAGAGCACCGCCAGTGCGGTTCCAATGCCAACGCGCATGGCTGTCAGCAGTTCGGGCACAATCGCCGGCAGTAGTACCAGATGCAACGACTGCATCCTGGTTCCTCCCAGCGACGTAAAAGAGACAAGATAGGCTGCGGGAATGGAGCGCGCCGCGTCACGCACCGCCACCAGAATCTGGAAGAAGAGTACCAGTACAACAATCCCGATCCGCGCCGCATCGCCGATACCCACCAGCACAAATACAATCGGCAGCAGCGCAATCTTGGGTACCGGGTAGAGCAGGTAGGCCAGCGGCGCCAGCAGTCGATCCACCCGTTGCGAGCGTCCCATGATCAGCCCCAGCGGCAGTGCAGCCAGCGTTGCCAACGTCAGCGCGGCGGCTACGCGCGCGAGGCTGGCAGCGGCGTGGCGCAGCAGCAGCGGCCGCAGGATCAGCAGGCGCGCAAAAACCTGCGGTGGCGCGGGCAGGAGTGCGGAGTCCATGATATGCGCGGCTATCCACCAGGCAGCGATAACCGCAACCGCTGCGGCCGCCAGCGCTCCAAGCTTACGCATGCAGCAGCTCCGCAAACAATCGGCGCAGCGCAGCCACCGCGTCGAAGAACGCGGCCGAACTGCGCAGTGCCTCTGAACGGTTGCCGGCAACCGGGTTGTCAAAGAAGGTCAGCCGCGCCGGTTGGCCGTGCATTACCGCAACGCGCGAGCCAATCAGCAGCGCCTCTTCAATGCTGTGGGTCACCAGAATGGTGGCTATCAGGCGGCGCTGCAGCAGCGAGCGCAGCAGATCCTGCAATGACTCGCGCGTCAGCGCATCGAGCGCCGAAAAGGGCTCATCCATCAGGAGCAGCTGCGGCTGCATCGCCCAGGTACGGGCAATTGCCACCCGCTGCTGCTCTCCGCCGGAGAGCGTGCCGATGTACCGCCGCGCCAGCCGGGACACTCCTACCGCCTGCAGCGCAGAGCGCGCCGCCGATATCCGCTCGGCACGCCCGATCCCGTGCAGCCGCAGCCCCAGCGCAACGTTCTGCACCACGTTGAACCAGGGAAACAGCCCGTATTGCTGCAGAACAAGCCCGATGCGTCTGTCACCGGCGGATAGCGGCTGCTGATCGAGCGTAACCGTTCCACGCTGCGGCGCCAGCAAACCGGCGGCGAGGTACAACAGCGTTGTCTTGCCGCAGCCGGACGGCCCAACCACCGTCAGCGTCTCGCCGGACTCCAGGCTCAGCGAGAGGTCTTTGAATACGGTGTTGCCGGGATAACCGGCGGCACAGCCGCGGATCTGCAGCATCGCGTCAGGGTGGCCGCGCTAACGCGGCAGAAAGGAGTCGTTGACCAGCCGGCGGTAGTCCACTGCGGCGTTCAACAGCCCTTTGCCGCGCATCCAGCCTGCCACGTCGTCAAACTCCGCCCGGCTGGGAACGCGCGCGCGCTGGAACCGCGGTATGACCATGCTGTCTCTGACCAGCGGCGGGAAGCCTGCAGCATCGACTACCAGCTGCCGGTAACCGTCCGGGTCTGCGTTAATGGAATCCACCGCGCGGTTGTACGCGCGGTAGAAGGCGGCAATCTGTTCCGGCCTGGCGGTCAGCGCCTGCGGGGTGAACAGCAGAACCCCCGCCGTCTGCTGCATCACCGAGCTGTCGGCAATCAGATGCGCTCCGCGCGCCAGCGCAACCCGGCTGATGGGCTCGGGGAGCAGGGCCGCCTCTATCTGACCTGCCACCACCATCTCCATGCGCGTAGGCACCTGCAGCGTGGAGACCGGCTCTATCATAGCGGGGTCGGCGTCAAGTGCCTGCAGCATTCGTTCAGCCGAGTAGAAGATGATGCTGTCCTGCAACAGCCCAACCTGAACCCGGCGCGGTGCGGCCGCCTTCCAGTCTTCCAGCGACTGAATCCGCGAGCCCGGCGCGCTGACCAGTGCAAACAGCCCGTCACTGACAGACGTTACCTGCAGCGCAAAACCACCGGCAGCGGCGTTGATAGCGTTGATCAGGTCCGAGACCGAACCATCGATCCGGCCGGTCTGCAACGCAGTCTCGCGGTAGAGCTGGTTATGGAACATCTCCAGCTCAACGGATACGCCCTCGGAGGTGAAGTAACCCTCGGCCTCGGCAACAATCAGCGGGATGGAGTTGACCGCCGGCATCATGCCAACGCGCAGCCCCCGCGGTGACGCCGGGATTTGAGCTACCATGAGCAGCGCCGGTACTACCAGCAGAGCGCGCAGCAGCAGACGCAGGATCGACCCAGCAGAAAAACACTTCATGACACCCCCGTTTATTGAACAGCAGATATTTTGTTCCACAACTACCCTTGCAGTGTATCCTGATTCCTACTATTATTCACAGTCGATAACCAGCCAGAAGGAATCCAGTAACATCGCGCAGCGGTGCAGATACCGCAATGTGGGCGGATACTCGTTCCTTCTACCGAGGAGGCGCACGTGGGACTGAACCTGATCGTGTTGGTAAAACAGGTGCCGGACACTCAAAATATCAGCGGGAACGCCATGAAAGAGGACGGAACCGTAAACAGGGCGGCATTGCCGGCTATCTTCAACCCCGAGGATCTCCACGCACTCGAGGCCGCGTTTACCATCCGCGACTCGGTGCCGGGCTCAAAGGTACACGTTCTCACCATGGGCCCGCCGTCGGCGGTCCAGGTGCTGAAGGACTCGCTCTACCGCGGCGCCGATTTTGTGGCGCTGATCTCCGACCGTCGCTTTGCCGCTGCCGACACCCTGGCAACCTCGTACGCCCTCAAGTGCGCCATCGAGAAGCTCGGCAATTACGACATCGTGCTGTGCGGTACGCAGGCAATTGACGGTGACACCGCGCAGGTCGGCCCCCAGACTGCCGAAAAACTGGGCATCAACCAGATTAGCTGCGTCTCGCAGATCGTAGAGCTGGACCCCGAAAAGCGCAGCATCACCGCACGCCGCTCTATCGAGGGCGGCTACGAAAAGGTCAAGACCGGCCTGCCGGTACTGCTGACGGTCAACGGCGAGGGGTTCCCGCCGCGGCCTCCATCGGCTATCAGGATGATGACTTACAAGAACGCAACCACCGAGATGAGCAGCGCTGATTACGATGAAACCTACCTTACCTCCGGTGCCGAGCTGAAGTCGGAAAACACCATTGCGCTGTGGGACATCAACGCGATCAACGCCGACCCGGAAAGCTGCGGGCTGTCGGGCTCACCCACCAAGGTACGCAACATCGACATGGTAGTGCTGAAGTCCGAAGGCATCAGAATGATTGAGAACACTGAAGAAGCAATAGGCGACATGGTTCACGAGCTTGTTGCGGATCACACCCTCGGTTGAAGGAGAATCCGGTGACAACAAAGAACAGCGTAATGGTGTTCATTCAGCAGGATGACGGCAAAGTCGCAGAAGTCAGTATCGAACTCATCGGCAAAGCACGCGAGCTGGCCAAACAGCTGAACGTCCAGGTCACCGCCGTGCTGGTGGGAAACCGGGTCCAGAAGATCGCCGAGGAGCTTATGCCGTACGGCGTCAACCGGTTGTTCACCGTTGAGCATAAGGGATTAGCGTACTATACACCGGTCCCTTACACCAAAGTCGTGACGCAGATAATCAAGAAGCACGCGCCTCAGATTGTGCTCTACGGGGCAACCACCACCGGCCGTGATATTGCACCACGCATCGCCTCAGCACTGCGCGTTGGCTTGACCGCGGACTGCACCGATCTGCAGATTGGTGATTACACCTCGCGTGGCCAGACGTTCCAGAACGTGCTCTACCAGATCCGCCCGGCGTTTGGCGGCAACATCATCGCCACTATTGTCTCGCCCGAGCGCAAGCCTCAGATGGCCACCGTGCGCGAAGGTGTTATGAAGATGGATCAACCGGATGCCTCTTTCAAGGGCGAAATTGTCCAGGAGAGCGTCGAGCTGAGTCCAGAGGATTTTCCGTCCGAGATCATCGAGCGCGTCCAACAGGAGAAGTCTGTCAACCTGAAGGGTGCACAGGTGATCGTGGCCGGTGGCATCGGCGTGGGGTCCAGGGAGAATTTCGAGCTCGTTCATCAGCTGGCACACGCCATCGGCGGGACGGTTGGCGCATCGCGCGCAGCGGTTGACGCCGGCCTGGTCAGCAAGGACCATCAGGTAGGCCAGACCGGTACCACCGTGCGGCCGCGGCTCTACATTGCCTGCGGGATTTCGGGATCGGTTCAGCATCGAGCGGGAATGGATGAGTCGGCGCGTATCATTGCAATCAATACCGACCCGGAAGCACCGATCTTCCAGATTGCCAACTTCGGCATCGTGGGAGACCTGAAAGAAGTGATCCCGCGGTTTATCAAGGCTTTCAGGGCCAAGGCGTAAGGAGGCATCAGATGGAAAACTTCCTCAAAGATAACGAAGATATCCTGTTTCACCTGGAGCACATGGATCTCGATCGCATCATCCGGTTGCGCGAGGACGACTTCAAGAACAGTGACAACGCTCCGCACGCGCCTGCCGATATTGCCGATGCCAGGGACTCGTACATGAAGGTGCTCGACATGATCGGTGCCATCAGCGGCGAAAATCTTGCCCCGCTGGCTGCAGAAATTGATCAGGAAGGCGTGCGCCTGGTCAAAGGCGAGGTACAGTACGCCAAGGGCACGCAACAGGTACTCGATATCTTTGCCAAGGCCGATCTGATGGGTTTCTGCCTGCCGCGCAAGTACGGAGGGCTCAACTTCCCCTCCACCATTCTGACGATTGCCGCGGAGATGACCTCGCGTGCCGACGCGTCTTTTCTGAACTTCGGCCTGCAGCAGGATATCGGCGAGACGCTCAACAAATTCGGCTCCGAGGAGCTCAAGAGCAAGTACCTGCCCAGGCTGGCCTCCGGAGAGTACGGCTCTTCGATGATCCTGACCGAACCCGACGCCGGCAGTGACCTGCAGGCGGTGCGCCTCAAAGCCCACCAGGACGCCCACGG
>SKLB01000250.1 GCA_007123465.1 Spirochaetales bacterium | reverse complement strand
GTCAGCTTGACAGGCCAAATGGTGCTGTTTACAGTGGCAGTTAGTCTGACCAGACGGGAGTACACCCATGAAGAGAATTCCGGTCGCGGTGCTCGGTGCCACCGGTACAGTGGGCCAGAAGTTTGCTGTGCTGCTGCAGAGCCATCCGCTTTTCGAAATAGAGGAACTGGTTGCTTCGCCACGCTCGGCGGGGAAGAGCTACGCCGAGGTCTGCGCCTGGAAGCAGGACCAGCCGATGCCGCAGCACCTGCGCTCGATGATTGTCAAGACCACCGAAGAGAACCTCCAAAGCAGTATTCTGTTTTCCGGCCTGGACAGCTCGGTAGCCGGGTCCGCGGAAACAAACTACGCCGAGAAGGGTCATTTCGTTATCAGCAACTCGAAGAACCATCGCATGGACCCCGACGTTCCGCTGGTGATCCCGGAAGTCAACAGCGACCACTTCGCTCTGATCGAGCGGCAACCCTATTCGGGAGCCATTATCACCAACTCCAACTGTTCAACGATGTTCCTGGCAATGGCACTGGCTCCGCTGCATCGCGCATTTGAGGTGGTTGCGGTAAACGTGACTACGATGCAGGCGATCAGCGGTGCAGGCTATCCGGGTGTCGCTTCGATGGATATCCTCGGCAACGTGATCCCCTATATCGGAGACGAAGAAGAAAAGCTCGAGACCGAAACCGCCAGGATCCTGGGAACACTGGGCCCCCTCGGCGTTGAGCCTGCACCGTTTGCGGTCAGCGCGCAGTGCACCAGAGTGCCGGTATTTGACGGACACACCGAGAGCGTCTCGATCCGTTTCCGGGAAACTGTCACGCCTGAGCTGGTTGCAGAGACATTGCGCGGGTTTCGCGGGCCACCGCAGAACCTTGGGCTGCATTCGGCGCCGGACGCGCCAATTGTGGTTACCGAACAGAAGGACCGGCCGCAACCGGCGCGTGATATCTGGCAGGGCAAAGGAATGGTCACCGTTGTGGGCAGGATCCGACCGTGTCCGGTCCTCGATATCAAGATGATTCTGCTGGGCCACAATACCGTGCGCGGCGCTGCCGGCGCCGCGATCCTCAACGCCGAGACGCTGCTGGCAATGGGGCATATCCCGGCATGATTGTTCTGAAGTTTGGCGGAACATCGGTTCGCAACGCCGAGTGGATCAATCGCGTTCTGGATATTGCTCACGCGGAACTACCGCGCAGTCCGCTGCTGGTGAGCTCGGCGATGGCCGGCGTCACCGACGACCTCCTGTCGATGGCTTGCTCTGCGGCGCAGGGGCGCGGTGAGGAGGCGCTACAGTTACTCGAGAGCGTGCGCCAACGCCACATTCAAACCTGTAACGAACTGCTGGAGCGCCACGAGAGCGCCACCCATAACACGCTGGAGCAGCTGATATCCGACGTGCGCCACCTGATTCAGGGAATCTCGCTGGTGCGGGAGTGCACACCGCGTACCCAGGACGCAGTGGTCTCTTTTGGTGAACGGCTTTCGACGCTGTTGATCGCTGCTGCCGGCGAGGCGCGCGGCATTCAGGTACGCCTGTTCGACAGCAGAGAGTTTGTGCGCACCGATGATCAGTTCACCAGCGCAACCTGTCTGCTGGAGCCAACCTACCGGCTGATCCGTGAGGGAATCACGCCCCACCCGCACACGCTGCTGATCGTACAGGGATTCATCGGTGCCACCGCCGACGGAGTTACCTCTACGCTCGGCAGAGGCGGATCAGATTTCAGCGCTACTATCTTCGGTGCGGCGCTGCAGGCCGAAGAGGTCCAGATCTGGACCGACGTGGATGGGATTCTGACCGCTGATCCGCGCATTGTAAACATTGCCAGACAGGTGGAAGTCCTGTCCTATCCGGAGGCCGCCGAGCTGGCGTTTTTTGGTGCCAAGGTGGTGCATCCGTTTACTATCCAGCCGGCGGTTGAACGCGCGATTCCGGTAACGGTACGTAACACCGGCCGGCCCGAGCAGGCCGGCACCCGCATTCAGGCTGCCTCAGAGGTCCACGGTGTTCGCGCGCTGGCAACCAGGAAAGGGATCACGGTGATCACTATTCACTCGTCGCGCATGCTCAACGCCTACGGCTTTCTCAGCCGGATCTTTGCGGTTTTTGAACGCTTCCGCATCTCGGTTGACCTCGTTGCAACCTCAGAAGTATCGGTCTCCATGACCGTAGACAATGCCGTGAATCTCCGACCGGCAATCGGCGAACTGGAGAAGTACGGCAGTGTACAGGTCGAGACGCGCCAGGCCATATTGAGCCTTGTCGGCAGAAACCTGTGGCGGGATCCGTCGTTTGTCACGCGCGTGTTCACCTCGCTGGCTGACGTGCCTCTGCGTATGATTTCGCTGGGCTCGTCTGATATCAATCTCAGTCTGGTAATGTCGGAAAGCAGCGTTGACACGGCGATGCGCACGCTTCATGGAGAGTTCTTCGAGTGAGTCTCTCGCGGCGATTTGCGGATTTTGTACGCTCGCTCATCGACGAGCACGAGAAGGGACACGAGGAGGGACAAACCGCACGCGACCGCAGCAGGTTCGGCGGCTACGCCTTTGACCCTGACTACGCCGAAGCCATGCAGGACCTCGAGTATTTTGTGCGCACCGGCTTTGAGCGGCCCCGCCAGGAG
>SKLB01000266.1 GCA_007123465.1 Spirochaetales bacterium | reverse complement strand
CACCGCCATCGGGATTGGGTTACTCGGGACCCCGGGACTGATTGTCTTGTTTGGTATGGACCCCGTACTGGCGGTAGGCACAATGACAGTTGGCGGCTTTGTGATGATGCTCTCAGGGAGCGTGCAGCACTACCGTGCCGGTAATGTTGTGCTGCCGATTGCGCTGCTGTTCTCGATCACAGCGGTGCCTCTTTCGTACCTCACGGCGCGCCACGCGCGCGCAATCAACGATCTCATTGCGCTCAAAACGGTAATGGGCGTGGTGATCCTTCTGTCGGTCATACTGCTCTTCTACCGCTACGTAATCATGCGTTCCCCGCCACGGCAACTGGACGTAAGGCGGTGGAAACTCTGGCTCTCCCCGATGCTGGGGGCGGTACTCGGCATCCTGATAGGCGCAACCAGTATATCCGGCTCGATTCTCATCATCGCCTGCATCCTGGTGCTGAAGCTTCCGAGTCTAAATGCTGTTGGAATTACCAGTGCCGTTGCCACGGTATCGCTGCTGATAGCAGCGCTGGCCCACATGCAGCAAGCCAACATTGCATGGATGGCGTTGGTCGGTCTGCTGCCGGGGGTACTTGCCGGGGCAGCCATCGGCGCTCACTTTGCATCGCGCGTACCGCGCCAGGTGCTGCGCATCGCGATCCTGGTGATCCTGCTGGCAGCCGGGGCAATGCTGGTGTTTGGTTAGCCGCTGATTCACACCCGCCCGATACCGGCGTAGACAAAGCCGAGGCTGGTTGCTTTTTCGGAGTCGAGCACGTTGCGGGTGTCGTAGATCACGTTGCCGGTCATGACCTCGCGGGCGCGCGCCAGATCGAGATTGCGGTACTCGTTCCACTCGGTCACTATCAGCAACGCCTCGGCACCCGCCAGCGCCTCGAACTCGGTGTCAAAACAGGTTACGCGATCGCCGAAAAGCGCTTTGAAGTTGTGTGCGGCTTCGGGGTCGTGCGCGTTGACCGTAGCGCCCTGTTCGAGCAGCCGCTGGACGATGGTGATGGCCGGGGACTCACGCACGTCATCGGTCTCGGCTTTGAACGCCAGGCCCAGCAGACAGACCGTCTTGCCCTTGAGCGGACCGGTGAGAAACGCCAGCCGTTCGGCAACACGCTCCTTCTGTATCTCGTTTGCCGCAATCACCTCTTTGATGATACTCATGTCTACGCCAAACTCGTCGCCGGTGGAGGCGATAGCGCGGGTATCCTTGGGGAAGCAGCTGCCGCCGTAACCGGGCCCTGGATGCAGGAACTTGGGACTGATGCGGCCGTCCATACCCATTGAGCGCGCCACGGTGTGGATATCTGCACCGACGGCCTCGGCCAGGTTGGCCATCTGGTTGATATAGGTAATCTTGGTTGCCAGGAACGCGTTGGAAGCGTACTTGATCAGCTCCGCGGTTTCCAGATTGCACCACACAAACGGCACGTGGATCAGGTTGAGGGCGCGATAGACGTCTTCGAGGTACTCGCGCGCTTTCTCCGATTCGCAACCCAGCACCACGCGGTCAGGGTGGAAGAAGTCCTGTACCGCTTTGCCCTCGCGCAGGAACTCCGGATTGGACACCACTGCAAACTCTTTGCCGGGCGCCCGGGCTGTCAGCTCGCGCTCGATCCAGCGATTGGTTCCCACCGGGACCGTAGACTTGGTGATGATTACCTGGAATGCGTCCAGATTATCGGCAATTGAATGCACCACGCGCTCGATCTGCGTCAGATCAGCGCTGCCGTCTTCTTTCGGCGGCGTGCCGACGGCAATGAACACGATCTCGGCGGCCTTCAGCGCAGCATCGATATCAGTAGTGAAACTCAAGCGCTGGGTCTTGAGGTTGCGCTGCAGATACTCCTCCAGCCCGTGCTCGTAGATGGTGGCGGTACCGCTGTTCAGCTTTTCTACAATCCGGGTGTTGATGTCAACGCCAACCACGTAGTTGCCGAAGTCCGACAATCCCACGGATGTGACAAGCCCTACGTATCCAGTGCCGACGACGGCGATTCTCTTTGCCATAATGAGACTAAGTGTGCCGCAACGGCGTGTGAATTTCAACCGGCCCAGGCGCCGCCAGATTCTGTAAGCGTTGCTATATCGCGCATGGCCACTACGTGCACGCGCTGTTCCAGCTGGTAGGAGCGATTTCCCGGGCAAATCAGCCAGAGCCGCTCCAGGTCCAGATCCGTACACGCCGCTTTGATAGCCTTGGTCAGGCGCGGACGCGCCTCCAGGGTGGCAACCGCAGCCGCGGCGCCTTCCGTGCGCCACCAGATCGCGTCCACCCAGGCGCCGGTATGCGTGGACCAGAACGGCATCTCCCCCACGGCCAGGCCCAACCGCTGCAACAGTATCGCTACCACGAAGTTGCGCCACGAATGCGCCGCGCGGGCGTGACCAAGCAGTTTTGATAGCGAGCGTAGCCCAAGAGCCGCGTGCAGAAGCCCGCTGTCGGTAAAAAGCAGGCGCGGCCGGCGAACAAGACGCTTGCGGCCGGCGGGTTGCCCGGGTGACGGCGCCGGCCGGGGTACGTAGGCGGGCTGGCGCATGATAAGCAAACCACGTTCCAGCAGGGTTGTATACGACTCCGCGGTGTGATTGGAGACCCCGCAGGCCCGCCCGAAGGCCGCGTAGTT
>SKLB01000366.1 GCA_007123465.1 Spirochaetales bacterium | reverse complement strand
TCCGAGCCGACCCGGCAGAAGGTGCTGTTGACGGCGTCCAGGTTGGGCTACACGCCCAACGAGGACGCCCGTCGTCTGGCAATGGTGCGGCACAACTCCATCGGCCTCTACATCTGCCACTCGCAGTACGTATACACCGACGCCTTCATCGTGCGAACCGTCGAAGGAATGTCCCAGGCGGTCAACCGTCACCGTGTGCGCCTGGTGATCCATCCGCTGACGCTCCACGAGCCCAGCTATCTGGAGCTGGCGCGCAAGGATGGAGTCGACGGCATCATTCTGATTAACGCGCACGACGAAGACCCCGCGCTGGCCGAGGTGGTCGAGGCCGGGTTCCCGGCGGTTACCATGGACTACTTGCCCGATACCGCGGTTGACCAGGTGTACGTGGACAACAGCCGCGCTGCCGCCGAGCTGATTGAGTACCTGGTGGACCTCGGACACCGCCGCATAGCAATGATCACGCACGCCGCGTTGGTCTACTCGGCCTCCAAGCTGCGCCTGGCCGGCTATCGGGGAGCGCTCGCGGCCGCCGGCATACCCTACGATGCCAACCTCGTGCGCTATGGCGATTTCTCGGAACACAGCGGCTATAGCGCCATGCAGCAGTTGCTGGCACTCGATCCGCCGCCCAGCGCGGTTTTCGCCGGTAACGATGTGGTTGCCTACGGCGCAATGAGCGCGGCGCGCGACAGCGGTCTGGAGATTCCGGCCGATCTCTCGATTGTGGGCTTTGACGATGACTATCTCTCGCGCTATCTCAACCCGCCGCTCACAACGGTGGCGCTGCCGGCCGCGGGCATGGGTTCGGCGGCCGCGTCGCTGCTGATCAGCCGCTTTGACGGCGAGGCCTCCGAATCGCCGTCGCACATCGTACTGCCGGCCCACATATCGGTGCGCGGGTCCTGCGCACGCCGCGAGGCGTCGTAAACGCTCGCTCTGCACGAATCTCGCGCATTCTGCCTCTGAAACGCAATCACCAGTTCACTGATCACTGTTAGTACTCTGTGTATGGTAGCGATAATCGTGTTGCTCCTGATCGGCTGGCCGCAGGTGCAGCCGGCGGCAGAGGATTACCGGATCGGCGCCAACCCGCGGTTGCAGGCCGAAACCACGCTGCGCAGTGTAGACTGGCAGCTGTTGCAACAGCGCCTGCTGTTGGACTCCGGGGATAGCCGCCTGTTTGTGTCCTACGGTATGACCTACGGTACGGCCACCGCCGCCGCCGGAGGTGAGCTTCAATACCTCAGCGGCGGCGTGCGTACGCCGCAGTTGATAGCGGGCACGGTACAACCAGGCGGGCTGTTGCGCGAGATCAACCGTCCGACGCGCTTCAGCTCCGCGTCGGATGTCTATCGCCAGGCGCCGGGACTGATGCTCAATTCAGCTATTGAGCCGGGTCGGCGCTACGGGCTGCAGGTGCAGCCGTGGCAGGCCGCTCCGGCGCTCTTCGGCGTGCTGAACGACAACGCGTCGCAGTCGCTCGGCGTGCACTGGAGTCTCGGTGATTATCCGCTGCAGCTGCGCACGCTGCTGCTGACCACCGACGCGCCGGCGGATAGCGTTGACGATCACTGGTACACCGAGTATCCGCGCTTCAGCGGCGGCCGCGTCAATCACCTGAGCGGCGAAGCGCGGTTGCAAGGGCAGCAGGGCCACGTAGCGCTGGCGGCAATTGGCTCCGGTGGGCCGCTGACCGCCGGGGCAGCCGCTGGGCGGATACACGCCGGCTACCGCGCAACCGGACTCAGCGCGCGCGCTCTCTGGGCGCTGAGTCAGCCGGGTTATGTTACCCCCGAAGGCCGTTTCTGGCGCGACCGGCAGCACAGGGCGGTTGATCTGCGCCTTGGACGCACGCGCGGCGGCTTTGTTGAGCTCGAAGCAGCCCAGCGATTGACGCGCGCGCCGTTGCGTCGGCAGCGTAGCGCACCGCAGCGCACCCACTACGCGGCGCTGGCGGGAGTCAACGAGATCGCGCTATCCGGTGTGCGGTTGAGCGCTGCCGCCGGTGGCGCGCAAACCACCACGCGGGATGACCGCGCGCGCGAAGGCCACCGCGTGCGTGCAGAGTCACGCCTGGCGATCCGCGCCGGTCGGACAGCGGCCAGGATTTCGGCTCAGCGGCGTTGGCAGGAGAGCCGCCACGAGCACGACCGCCTGGAGCTCAGCGCATCGCGTGGTGGGATGCTGGCCCTGGAGACAATCCTGGTGGCAACACTCCAGCCGCGGCAGCAGGCGCGTTACCAGGCACGCGCTGAAGCGCGGCTGCGGGCCGGACGTATGCTGCTGTTCGCGCGGGTGGCAACCCTGAAGGAGAATACACTCGATGAGGTGGCCGCGTGGCAATCGGTTCCGCTGAGTGTGACAGTCGGCGGTACGTGGCGCTTCGATCTGCCGCAGCCTGTTACCACTCTCCAACCTTCAGCACTTCGCGTTCCAGAGTGAAGCCGAACTGTTGCTCAACCCGCTCGGCCACCAGGGTTGCCAGCCGGTCAATGTCGCTGGCCGTTGCATTGCCGGTGTTGACAATGATGTTGGCGTGCCGCTCGGACACCTGCGCGCCGCCGATCCGCAGTCCGCGCAGACCGAGACGGTCGATGATGGCGCCACTGGGGCTGCCGAACGCGCGGCTGTTCTTGAACACCGATC
>SKLB01000098.1 GCA_007123465.1 Spirochaetales bacterium | reverse complement strand
TCAAACCCTACGCGGCACCGATCTTCAGCGGATCCTTTGTTGGCATGGCGTCTCCGGCGGTGTTTGGCTATCCGGGGATGGCGCTTGCAGGGGCGATAGCCGGATTGATCTTTGTGCTCGGAAAGCACGTGTTCAACGGCTTTGGCGGAAAGCTCGGGACCACCGCGTGGGCCGGCTGTGTGTTTGCGGCGTTGATTATGGGAAAACCGCTGCTGACCGGCGAAGTACCCGGCTGGGAAGTCGGCTGGCCGCTGATTATCTACTGCGTAATTGGCGCGTTTGTCACCTTTATCCTCAGCGTATGGTTTGGTCAGGGCGCAGTGATGGCTTCCGGCATGGTAGGGCTGGCCGCCGGCCTGCTGCTGCCGGCGATCCACGGTGCCGAACTGGGCAGTACGCTGGCTGTTGGGGTCTACTGTGCTTCGTTTGCCGGAATGAGCGGTACCAACCGCTTCGAGAAGGCGTACTGGATGATTCCGGCGGGGGTTCTGTGCGCGCTCATAATTATGTATACTTCCACGTTCATGCAAGGCGGAGGAGGAAAACTCGGGACCATTGCGTTCGGTGCAGTCATCGGTGTACGGGGACTGATAGAGATCGGAGCTCACGTGCGGCGGCTGCTGGGCAAGACTACTGAAGAGAGTGAAGCAGTTACAAGCGGCTGACGGCGTTAACGGGACATGTCATTCCACGGCCGTGAGATGAGGAGGAAGCGTGCAAGCAACAGTTGCGTATTTCAGCGTAAGCGGTAAGAACGAACAGATGGCTAAAGCGATCGACCGTGAACTGCGCGAGAAGGGCCACAGTACAGAACTGGTATACCTCAAGCCCGCCCGAGCGATGGGTGTGATCAGCGCCGTTTTCCGCTCGGTGTTCAGCCGTTCGGTTGAATTGGCCGAGCACTACACGGTGAGCGACGGAGAACTGCTGGTACTGGTGGGACCGGTGTGGGCCAGCTCGGTGAATCCGGTGACACGCGAGTTCCTGGCGCAGCTGTCCGATCTGGGTGGCAAACGGGTCATCAACCTGGTCTGCGGCTTCAGCCCACACGAGAACGTGGTACGCGAGATCAATAAGCAGCTCAAGGCGCACGGTGCCGGCAAGATCGTATCCAGAGCGGTGCGGCTGCGCGATATCGACAGCCCGGACAAGATGGCAGCGGTAGCTGCCGACGCTGTGTCACAGGCGGTCAGTTGATCAATCAGTCGAGCAAGTAAACGCCACCGTGCACTTTGATGGGCAGGGTGGCGTTTTTGCGCTTGCAGTGCAGTGCCGCCCGAGACTAATATTAGGATATTAGGAGCGGGAGGCATGATGGAGAACTTTGCCGGCGAGAAATGCACTCCGTGCCGTGGAGGGGTAGAACCTCTGAGACGTGCGGATGCCGAAGCTATGCTACAGCAGTTGCCCGGGTGGCAACTGATCGAAAACAACGGCCAATTGCGGCTGCAGCGCGAGTTCACCTGGGCTAACTTTGCCGAGGCGATGGAGTTTACCAACGCAGTTGCCGCGATAGCCGAAGCCGCGGGGCACCATCCCAGGCTTATCACCGAGTGGGGCCGGGTGTGCGTGCAGTGGTGGACGCATGCAATCGGCGGTCTGCACCGCAACGACTTCATCATGGCGGCGCGTACCGATGGCTGTCTGCCGGACTGAGGTCGCGCCCGGCGCGCGACCGCCGATAACCCGGCTGGTAGTGCAGCCCAAGGTTGCCGAGACAGCCCAGCGCAGGCAGGCGGTGGTGGCGCTCAGCTTGTTTCAGCGCCCTGAATTGGTTATATTTCGCGCATGCAAATCGAACATAAAGCGGAACGGTCGGAGTTCCTGGCAAATCTCGATGGCCACGTGGCACATCTCAAATACCGCGAGGCTGGCGAGCGGCTTTTGGACTACCATCACACCTTCGTTCCGCCACCCCTTCGCGGTGCCGGTGTAGCGGGAACGCTGGTGAGATACGCGCTTGATTGGGCTCGCGAACAGGGTTACACGGTGCAGCCGAGCTGTTCCTTTGTAGCGCGTTTCATTGAGCGGCATCCGCAGTATGCCGACCTGACAGTGTGAAAGGAGGATTGCGTGAGCGATCAGAGCGAAGTCTACCAACTTGAAAACCAGGAGTGGATCGACTCATTACAGTACGTGATTGACAATGAGACGCCCGAGCGTGTGCAGGAGATACTGTCACTGCTGCAGATCAGGGCGCAACAGCACGGAGTGGACTTCTATTGCCCGGGAAACACACCGTACATCAACACGATCCCGGTTGAGCGTGAGCAGCCCTATCCAGGGAGTCGTGAGCTGGAACGACGCATCAAGAGTGTCATCCGCTGGAACGCCATGGCGATGGTTGTGCGCGCCAATCGAGAGTCGAGCGGAATCGGCGGACATATCTCGACGTTTGCGTCGGCGGCGACGCTCTACGAGGTCGGATTCAACCACTTCTTCAAAGGTCCACAGCACAAGGACGGCCAGGACATCATCTACTACCAGGGACACGCTGCGCCGGGGATGTACTCGCGCTCCTTCGTAGAGGGGGCGCTTTCGGCGTCCGATCTGAAGAATTTCCGTCAGGAGCTGCGCCCCGATGGTGGGCTAACCTCCTATCCGCATCCGCGTTCAATGCCGCGCTACTGGCAGTTTCCGACTGTCTCGATGGGCCTCGGTCCAATGC
>SKLB01000136.1 GCA_007123465.1 Spirochaetales bacterium | reverse complement strand
CCCAGGCCGGGAACCTCGAGCAATTGCTCCCGGCGGCTGAATCCGCCGCGGCTGCTGCGATACTCAACTACCGCGCGCGCCAGGCGCGGCCCCAGGCCGGCAACGTAGGAGATCAGCGATATCCCGGCGCCGTTCAGGTCAACGCCAACGCGGTTGACGCATCTGACCACCACCTGATCGAGCGCCGTGCGCAGCGCCTTCTGGTCTACGTCGTGCTGGTACTGGCCAACGCCAATGCTTCTGGGTTCGATCTTGACCAGCTCAGACAGCGGATCGGCCAGTCGGCGTCCGATGGAGACCGCGCCGCGTACAGTCACGTCGTGCTCGGGCAGCTCTTCGCGCGCCAGCGCGGACGCCGAGTAGACCGATGCGCCGCTTTCGTTGACCGAAACCACCGGGATGCCGGGTTCGAGTGCCTCGATGAAGCTCTGTACTTCGCGCCCGCCGGTTCCATTGCCAACAGCAACAGCGTCGATATGGTGCTGCGATAGCAGCGTACGGATAGTCTCGGCGGCGTGATCGGTCTTGTTGTGCGGCGGCAGCGGGTAGATAGTGTCGCTGCTCAGCAGCTCGGCGTGCGAATCAAGACAGACCACCTTGCAGCCGGTGCGCAGGCCGGGGTCGATGGCCAGGATTGCGCTATCGGGCAGTGGCGGCGTCATCAGCAGCTGTTCCAGGTTGTGCGCAAAGATCGATATCGCGGTGGCGTCGGCGCGGCGCTTGAGCGCTGCGCGTTGCTCGTTCTCCAGCGACGGAATCAGCAGTCGCGTGCAGCCGTCGCGCAGCGCGGGCTCGATCTGCGCGGCGCACGGCGCTGAGTAGGGCTGAGGAACTGCGGCGGCAAACTCCTCTCCCAGGTGGTCCCAGCGGACCTTGCAGCGCATAACCAGTGCGGTGACAACGTCTATAACGGTTGCCTCGCTTGGGCGGAGCGATACGCTCAGAAAACCCTGGCGTTCGCCGCGCAGCATCGCCAGAATGCGGTGCGACGGCGCGCCGGCAGCCGGCTCGCGGTGATCGAAGTAGTCTTTGTAGTGCTGAGCTCTGCCCTCCGCCTTGACGCCGCGCTTGCGCGAGGCTGCCAGCTGCGCCTTGTCTTCAAACAGCTGGCGAACCGCCGCGCGGACCTCGGGATGCTCGGCAATCCACTCGGCCAGGATGTCGCGCGCAGCGGCCAGCGCCTCGAGGTCCGCTTCAACCGCCGCCTGCGGCCGGTTGAGCAGGATCTGCTGAGCCAGCGGTGCCAGGCCGGCCTCTATGGCAACGGTGGCGCGGGTCCTGCGCCTGGGTTTGTAAGGGGTATAGAGGTCTTCCAGCTCAGCCGGCGTGGCTGCGGCCTCCAGGCGCGCGGCGAGCTGAGGGGTCAAAACCCCCTGTTTCTGCAGCGACGTTCTGATTGTGTCACGCCGCGCCTCGCGCGCCTGGACTGTGTCGCGTGCATCGCTTATGGCGCCGATGGACACTTCATCGAGGCCTCCGGTGCGTTCCTTGCGGTAGCGCGCGATAAACGGAAGCGTTGCCCCCTCGTCCAGTAGTTCGATAACGGCGCCAATCTGCGCCCGGGCCGGGCGGGACGCTGCGTCGGCGAGTTGGCGCTCGATGCGTTCTGCGAGTTGGTGTGTCTCCATGGCTTTGCACATGCAAACACAGCTATGAGGGTATGTCAATTGGAGCGCAGGACTGGGGCGGTGACCGTTGTGTACGCATCAGCGCTCCTTGACCGGCCGCCGACGCGGGTCTATCATACGGCTATCACGCACAGAGTCAGGGGGCACGTAGTGGCTGCGGAACCGTACAATGCTTTCGCCATTGCTCAGGCGCATTTCGACCGGGTTGCCGAAATGCTCGAACTCGATTCAGGGACGCGCACACTGCTGAGGCAGCCGATGCGCGAGTACGCCTTCAGTATCCCGGTTCGAATGCAGGATGGACGCAGTGAAGTGTTTCGTGGTTTCCGCGTTCAATACAATGACGCGCGCGGACCGGCCAAGGGCGGGATTCGGTTCCACCCGCTGGAAACACTCGACGGTATTCGCGCGCTTGCCGCCGCTATGGCCTGGAAGTGCGCCGTCGCCGATATCCCGCTCGGTGGCGGGAAGGGCGGAGTTGTGTGCGACCCGCATAATCTCACGCCAAACGAATTGGAAGGTATCTGCCGCGGCTGGGTACGCCAGGTGGCGCGCGACATCGGCCCGTATCGGGATGTTCCAGCTCCCGACGTAATGACCACCTCGCAACACATGCTGTGGATGCTTGATGAGTACGAAACCCTGGCCGGGGGCAGGTTCCCCGGTGCGTTTACCGGCAAGCCGGTCAGCATGGGTGGATCGCTTGGTCGGCGCGAGGCCACCGGATTTGGATTGGTGTTTGCGCTGCGCGAGGCACTGCTGCGGCTGCACGTAAAGCCTGAAGCAACAACCGCGGCGGTGCAGGGATTTGGTTCCGTGGGACAAGCTGCCATTACCATGTACCACGAGCTCGGCGGTACGGTAATCGCGGTTGGCTGCTGGAATCAGGCGGACCAGAAATCGTACACCTTTCGCCGCGCGGAAGGAATAGACCTGGATGTGCTTGTTTCCATAACCGACCGATTCGGCGACATAAGCAAGTCACGCGCCGAAGGAGCCGGCTATGAAGTGCTGCCCGGCGAAGCGTGGCTGGAGCAGGATGT
>SKLB01000172.1 GCA_007123465.1 Spirochaetales bacterium | reverse complement strand
CTCCAGTGTGCGGTTTAAGAGGTGATCCGGCAGCGGCACAGCGCGCAGTTGCCGCGCCAGCGCGTTGCGGCAGCGCCGGCGGTAACGCTCCGCGGTAGCCGCCGGCGGAGCTGTTCTGCCGAGGCGCTGCTCGCGGAAGCCGCGCGGGCAGCTCAGAAATGCGCTGAACTGTTCGAGGTCGATATCAAACGCGTGTCCTGCCGCCCTGGTCAGGGTTCACTCCCCGGTCTCACCAGGCGGTGTGTATCGATTGCAATTTGCAGCTCTTCATTGGTAGGAACCACCACGATGTCGACCGGCGAGTAGTCACGCGATATCAGTCCCTGCCGCGGCCCGTTCTCGAGGTTGCGGCGGTAGTCCATCACAATGCCGATGTTCTCCAGCCGATTACAGATCCTCTCGCGCATGCGCGTACCATACTGCCCGATTCCTCCGGTAAATACCAGGATATCGACCTTGACCAGATTGGCCGAATAACCGCCGATGTACTTGCGTATGCGGTACGCGAAGACTTCCAGCGCGTCGAGCGCATTACGGTCACCGCGCTCGGCGGCGTCTTCGAGATCGCGCAGATCATTCGAAATACCAGATAGACCCAGCAGCCCACTCTGCTTGTTGAGCATATTGTTCAGCTCGGCCGCGCTGTAACCGCGGTCCAACAGGTAGAAGATGATCGCGGGATCGATATCTCCGCTACGCGTGCCCATCATCAGCCCTTCGAGCGGGGTAAAACCCATGGAAGTATCCACCGACACACCGTTACGGATCGCGGTGATTGAGGCACCGTTGCCGAGATGACACGAGATCACGTTGGTGTTCTCCGCCGAGCGCTTCATGAACTTGACCGCCTCGTTCGCTACGTAGCGGTGGCTGGTCCCGTGAAAACCGTAGCGCCGGATCTTGTGCTTCTCGTAGAGCTCGCGTGGCAGCCCGTAGAGATACGCCGCCGGACTCAGCGTCTGGTGAAACGCAGTATCAAAGACCGCCACCTGAGGAATCCCCGGCAGGGCCTTCATTGCTTGCTGGATTCCGGTCAGGTTGGCCGGATTGTGCAGCGGAGCCAATTCGATGTTCTCTTCTATTGCAGCCAGCACCGCGTCATCGATAACCACCGATCCGGCGTAGCTCTCACCACCGTGTACTACGCGGTGTCCTACTCCGACTATGCCGTCGAGATCATCCACCACGCCGTCCTTGTCGTCCGTCAGCGCTTCGATCACCGCCGTTATCGCCGCCTGATGATCGGGCATCGGCTGTTCACGCCGGTAGTGCCCGTTAATCGACTCCTGGATTATCTCGCCACTGGCCCCGCCGATCCGCTCGACCTGTCCGCGGCCAACGCTGGACCGTTGGGGCATCGCGTACACCTCGTACTTGAGCGAGGAACTACCGCAGTTGATCACCAGGATATCGTCTGACTGGGCTCGAGTCTTGGCCATAGCGACAGTGTATAAGCAATAGCACAATAGGTAAACGGCGTCTCACTTGTGGCAGCCGAACGGCTGTGATAGCATCGGCTGCATGCCGTCGCAGCTCGCGCACCTGGTCTTCGCCGTCCAGAGTATCGGCGCCGCTTTTGACCACGCCCCGGTAGCACTGGACTCCCCCTACGTAGGCTTCGGCGCGCAGGGGCCCGATGTGTTCTACCACAACCGCCGCCGCAAACCGTCCGGGCTGGAATACGGCGCGCTGCTGCATCGCCGCGGCTACGGCAGCGCGGTAGCAGCGCTGGTACGCTGTGCGCGTGACAACCAGCTGCGGCTGGATTCCACCTACGGCGCCTACGTGCTCTCCTTCGCCACACACGCGCTGCTGGACCGCTTCATACACCCGTTCATTAACTACTTTGCCGGCTGGGGCGCCCGGCGCACAACCGCTCCGCAGGCACTGCCGTTCCAGCTGCACGCCTACTTTGAGCGCGTACTGGACTGTCTGCTGCTCGAGCGCTTCTGGAGCCGTAACGCAGCCGGCTTCGATTTTGCGGCTGCCTTTGACTGCGGAGAAGAACTACCGCTGCCGGTTGCCGCCGGATTGACCGCCGCGCTGTCTGCGGTTACCGAACGCGCAGCGCACGATCCGCACCTGGCTGACCGTTTGCGCAATGCCTACCTGGACTCGCTGGGATTCTACCGCACCACCAACATGGTTGATGCTGCGCGCCTGCATTCGATGATACAGCAGGTGAACGATCCGCAGCGGCTGGCTCGCTGGCTGAGCCTGATCCATCCGCTGGAGCTCCCGGCTGACATCGATCTGACCAACGAGGCGCACGGCGGCTGGTATCACCCGTGCGGCAACGGCGAGCCGCGACACGAGTCCTTCTGGGATTTGTGGCGCACTGCGCTGCAGCACGCTCCGGCGCTGCTGCAGGCGGTTGCGGCAGCCTGGAGCGGCGATATTGAGCCGGATTCGCTGGTCCAGATCGTCGGCAACCAGAATCTCAGCGACGGCCGCTACGAAGGGCGGCCGTGCCGCAAGCGGAGATGCAACCCCCTGCCGCTGGCAGACCATCTGACCCGGCTGGTTGGCGAACGCGCGCAGCGGTTACTCAGCGTCGAATCTGCAGCAACTCGTTCAGCAGATCGCCCAGAAGATTGAAGCTGAATACGGTAAGTCCGATCGCAAGCCCCGGATAGAACGCCAGCCACGGTGCGTCAAAGAGGTAGTTGCGCGCATTGCGCAGCATCAGCCCCCAGCTCGGCTGCGGCGGCTGGGCACCAAGTCCCAGGAACGACAGGGAAGCTTCAATGACTATGGCCAGCGCAAAGGCTACGGTACACTGCACCACAATCTTGGGCAGCATATTGGGTAACAGGTGCACCGCAACAATGCGCCGCAGCGGAGTTCCCAAAGCGTAAGCCGACATGACGTAGGGCTCGTGTTTGAGCGTCAGCGTTTCAGCGCGGATAATACGCGCAAAGAGCGGACTGAAGATCACCCCTATGGCCGCCATAACCTGCGCCAGGCCGTAGCCAAAGACACTGACAACCGTGATCGCCAGCAGAACGGTAGGAAACGAAAGTACCGCATCCATCAGCAGCATCAGAGCGCTGTCAACAGGCCCCTCCAGCAGCCCCGCCGTCAAACCGATAACGAGTCCAATCGCCAGTGCGATGCCTACCGACACCAGCCCGACCAGCAGCGCCGCCCGCGCGCCGTAGATGATGCGCGACAGCACATCACGGCCAAAATCGTCGGCCCCAAGCGGGTAGGCCGGGGAGCCGGGAGGAGCAAAGCGCGCCGGGAGATTCTGCAGCAGCGGATCAGCCGGCGCGAGTAGCGGCGCGGCGGCTGCCGCTGCGGATAAAACCACAATGTAGCCCACGGTCAGCCAGAGCAGGATTCGAGCGGCTGTCTCGGTTTGTGGTTTCATCGGCATTGGCCTACCGTTTACCGATGAAGCTCAACGCAGGCGCACGCGGCGCAGATCGTAGGTATCGAGCTTGGCATCCATGTGAAACCCTGTGACGTTTTCGCGCATCGCAATATGGCGGTAGTTCGTCCCGACAAATACAAACGGAACCTCCACAGCCAGCAGCTCCAGTACGTCACGGTAAAGCTCACGGCGCTGATCGAAATCTGCCTCCTGACGCGCGGCGCGAATGTTCTCGGCGGCCTGCGCATGGGTCCATCCAACGTAGTTGTCGCCGGTCTCAAACATCGAAAGCCGACTGTCGGGGTCGAGCTTACCAGTATGTCCGATCACCGTCAGATCGAAGTTTCCCGCAGCGTAGACATCCGACAGCCAGGTGGACCAGTCGACCAGCCGGATCTGCACATCGAGACCGACCCGCGACAGCATCTGCTGGTACATCTCTCCGGCACGTACGTGCGGTTCGTAGTTCTGCGGCAGCACAAGATCCAGGGTGCGGGTCTGCGGCGCGGCCTCGGCAATCAGCCGCCGAGCACGGTCGGGGTGGTGCGGATAGCGGTCTGCGAAGTCTACGTAGTAGGGGTCACCGTAGTCCATGAATGTTCCGATCACTTCACCGCCGGCGTAGGCAACATCCAGGATGGCCTGCTTGTCCACCGCGTGGTTGATTGCCTGACGTATTCTCAGCTCCGACAACGGCTCGCGTCGCGTGTTGATCGCCAGCACCATCACCAGCGAAGAGAGTCCGACATCGAGCTTGGTCCGCGGATCCTGTTCGATCCGCGCGATATCGGTGGGACCGACCATGTCGATAATGTCCAGATCGCCGGTCAGCAGTCCCTGTACCTGGATCGCAACTTCGGTAATGATGTTGAAGTTCACCCGGCTGAGCTGCGGCGCCTGCGGCATCCAGTAATCCTCGTTGCGCGTGAGTGTTATCCGATTATCGCGGACCCACTGTTCGAAACGGAACGGTCCGGTCCCCACCGGCCGGGCGGCAAAATCGTGCTGTGCGTCGATCAGCCTCTGCGGCAGAATGGCACTCCAGCCGGTGGCCAGGGCAGACAGCAACGGTGAATAGGGTTGATCGAGCACAAACTCCACGGTATGTCGGTCCGGAGTGCGGATTTCGTGCAGCGCCGCGAGCTCCTTGGCGTGCGGCGATCCAAAGGCCGGCTCCAGCAGCCGCTCAAAGCTGGCCGCAACGTCGGCTGACGTCAGCGCATCACCGTTATGGAACACGACACCGTCGCGCAAACGAAAGGTCCAGCGCAGATTATCCTCGGACACGCGCCACGACTCGGCAAGCGCCGCCACAATGCGGCCATCCTGGTCGGGCTCCACCAGTGTATCGTAGACGCTCTTCAACACCTGGAAGGTCAGCGTTCCTTCGGTTGCGTGCGGATCGAGCGTGTTGGGGTTGCCGGATAGCGCAAACTGCAGCGTCTCCGCCTGAGCCACCGCGGCCTCTGATGCACCGCCGGCGTACATCGAGCCAGCCGTAAGCGCAGCTAATACCAGCAACAGTAATTTCTTCATCTATATCCTCCCCGGTCTGACATCCAACAACCTGGGTGCATTGTCAAAAAGCATCTGGGTGTAAGGGTCGTGCGGCTGTGCAATCACCTCGGCAGCATCACCCATCTCGACGATTCGACCGTCTTTCATCACCGCAATCGCGTCGCTCATATAGGCAACGAGATTGAGGTCATGCGATATGAAAAGATACGTAAGAGCAAGCCGCTGTTTCAAGTCCAGCAGCAGATTAATAATCTGCGCCTGAATTGAAACATCCAGACTCGAGACCGGTTCATCGAGTATCAGAAACCGCGGATCCATTGCCAACGCGCGCGCGATGATGACGCGCTGACGCTGTCCGCCGGAGAACTGCTGTGGATTGTCGCGTGCGCGTCGTGACGCGATGCCGACCATCTCGAGCAGCTCGGCGACCCGTCGCTCGCGCGCGCGCCGTGGGAACCCGCGATTACGCAAGCCTTCGGCAACGCTGGCGGCGATGCTCAGACGTGGGTTAAGCGCAGCGTAGGGATCCTGCACCACAATCTGGGCTCGATGACGGAACTGTCTCATTTGAGAACGCGACAGCGCCGCCGGATCGAGCCCGTCGATGATTACGCTGCCCGCGGTCGGCGGATCGAGATAGAGCATCGCTCGCGCAAGGGTACTCTTGCCGCTGCCGGACTCACCCACCAGCCCCAGAATGGTGTTGTGCCGGATAGCCAGCGATACATCGTCCACCGCGCGCACAACGCGCGCACGGCGCTTGAGCAGACCGGCGGCGTAGTGTACTTTGCTCAGTCCCTCGACGCGTACCAGCTCACCCATTGTGCAGCCCCTCGCAGACCAGCTGCTCGGCAAAGTGGCAGGCGCTGCGCCGCTGTGAAACATCTGCATTCTCACTCAGGCGCAAGAGCGGCACCTCGACCCGGCAGCGATCGGCGGCCATAGGACAGCGCGGCGCAAACGCACAACCGGGGGGCACGTCCTGCGGATCGGGTACGCTTCCGCGTATAGCCGCCAGCCTTTCGCCACGGCGTGCGGGGTCCGGAGTAGCTGCAATCAGCCGATCGGTATAGGGATGGTGCGCGCAGCTGAATAGCTCCCGGCTGGTTGCCTGCTCGACAATGCGTCCGGCGTAGAGAACCGAAACATCGTCGGCAAAGCCGCGAACCAACGGTAGATCGTGCGATATGAACAGGATTGCGGTGCCCAGCTCTCGGCGAACGCGGTCGAGAAGCGCCAGAATTTGCGACTGGATGGTCGCGTCGAGCGCGGTAGTCGGTTCATCGGCAATCAGTACCTCGGGACGGCAGGCAATCGCCGAGGCGATTGCAACACGCTGCTTCATGCCGCCGGACAGCTCATGCGGGAACGAGCGCAGCACTTCGCGTCCGTTGAGCTCCACCATATCGAGCAGCGAGCGCGCCTGAAGCAGCGCCTCCCGGCGCTCGATGCCGTTGTGGTAGCGCAAAACCTCGGCCACCTGAGACCCTACGCGCATGGTGGGATTCAGGTGCTTGTCGGGTTGCTGGAACACCATCGCAATTCGCTTGCCTCGAATCGCACGCAGGCTGCGGGCCGGCAGCGAGAGCAGGTCCGTATCGTGAAACAGAATCCGCCCGCCGCAGGTCGCGCTGCGCGGCAGAAGGCCCAGCACCGCCTTGGCGCTGACGCTCTTGCCCGCGCCCGACTCACCCACCAGCGCGTGAACCGATGCGGCCTGCAGCGTGATGTCAACCCCGCGCACTGCGCGAATCGGACCGCCGTTTCCAGTGAAACTGACCGTGAGTGCTTCAAGACGCAATACCGCCGCCGGGTCACCGCGTGGAGTTGACTCCATCAACCCACCCGGATACGCGGATTGATAACCGCGTACAGTACGTCAGCGGCGAAATTTGTTACCGAGAAGACCAGCGCCACAAACACCACCCCCCCCTGAATGACCGGGAAATCGCGCCCATGAATAGCCGAAAGGAACAGGCGCCCAAGCCCGGGTAACGAGAAAACCTGCTCGATGATGACCGCCCCTCCGAGCAGATAGCCAAACTGAATCCCGGCAATGGTGATAACCGGCAGCAGCGCGTTACGCAGCGCATGGCCAAAAACCACGCGTTGCATCGAGAACCCCTTGGACTCGGCGGCCAGCACGTACTCTTTCTCGAGTTCCTCGGTCACCGACGATCGAACAAAGCGCACCAGCACCGCAGCGCGCTCGGTGGCCAGGGCTATCACCGGGAGTACCCAGTGAGCGGCTGTGCCCACGCCAAACAGGGGAAACCATCCCAACCGCACCGAAAACAGCAGCAGGAGCATGATTGCCAGCCAGAACCCGGGGATCGCCATGCCTACCTGCGCAAACAGAAGTCCCAGTCCATCCCAGATTGTCCAGCGCTTGACCGCCGCCAGCACGCCGATCGGGATAGCAAGCAGCAGTGCCAGCACGAACGAGAGCAGTGCCAGCATCGCGGTCAACGGAAACCGCTGCAGGATCAGATCGATCACCCGGTCGTTGGAGAAGAACGAGGTTCCGAAATCAAAGCGCAGACTGGCCCACAGCCAGCTTCTGTACTGAGCGCCCAGCGGCTGATCGGTTCCCAGCCGCGCGCGCACGGCACGGACCTGCTGTTCGCTGGCTTCCATGCCGGCGACGGTACGCGCCGGATCACCAGGAATGACGCGGATCGTGACAAACACGATAGTTGAGATCAAAAACACGGTAAGAGCCAGGCGCCCTGCCCGTTTGAGAACCAGCTCGATTATCGCCATGGCAGAGTTCCAGGCGGATAGCGGCTACTTGAGCGAATGCAGGATCCGCTCCAGCACCTTCTGGCGGTCCAACGGTTTGACGATATAATTCTTGGCGCCGATCATCAGCGAGTTCTTGACCAGGTCGTTCTTGCCGAGCGCGCTGATCATCACTACCCGTGCGTCTTTGTCGAAGTCCATTATCTGCTGCAGCGCGGTCACGCCGTCCATCCTGGGCATGGTAATATCCATGGTTACCAGGTCGACTTTGGGGTGCAGTTCCTTGAACTTTTCCACGCCGGCCTGGCCGTCAGCGGCGGTGCCAACCACTTCGAAGCCGGCTGAGGTGAGAATCTGGCTCAGCTGTTTTGCCACAAACATGGAATCGTCCACAATCAGAACCCGATAGGCGGTTCCGTCGGGCTTGAGTCCCTCGGGATCCTTCTCGTTCATGGCCGGAAAGTCGCCCTTACTCTTCATCGTCCGCGAGCCTCCGCTACAACTTATAGCGGAAAACGTCGAATGATTCAAGGATCGCGTGTTGTGGTGCCGGCGCGTTACAGAAAAATGGTGCGGCCTCGGAGCCGAACCCGAGACCCACACCTGCCAGATCTCAGAGCTTTTTACCTTGATTTTTACATGACATTTTTACTTATTCGGCTATCACTATTCCACAGATCCACAGAACCTGTTCCACAGAACCTGTTCCACAGAACCTATTGCACAATACGTGCCAAGACGGTCAGAGGCATCTAATTCCATATGAGACAGAAGAATAGACGATGAGTGATGGGGCCGATTGACCGCGAGAGGCTATGCAGAAAGCATAGAGCAAGCGCGGTATTCGCGTAATTAACTGCGATTAAAGGAATTAGAGCTGAATGCGAAACGCATAGCTATGCACTTCGCATAGGATCTGGTACGATTCTACGGTGACTGCTTGAATCGACGGCTGAGCGTTGACTGCGAGACGCCGAGCAGGCGCGCCGCAATCGACTGGTTGCCCTGCGCCCTCGCCATCGCCTCGTTGAACAGAAAATCCTCGGCTTCGCGCAACGTCGGGAGACGCTCGCCAAACGCCAGCGGCTGGTCGCCCTCGGCGGCCGCGACCTCTGAGTGTGCTCCGTTCTGCTCTTCGATGTAGGAGCGAAACACCGATAGCGACAGAATACCGCTGCTGTGGCGGCTCATCGCGTCGTAGATCATCGACTGCAGCTCGCGCACGTTGCCGGGAAACTGGTAGTTGGCAAGCAGTGTATAGAGCTCTTTGGGCACCGTCGGTTTCTTCTTGTCCAGCGTCTGCGAGCTCTCCTCCAGGAAGTGCTGTACCAGCAGCGGGATATCTTCCAGCCGATGGCGCAGTGGCGGCAGGTGAACGTGATGCGCTATCAACCGGTAGTAGAGATCCTTGCGAAAGGCGCCGCTCTTCTGCTCGGCGTTCAGATCAGCGTTGGTAGCGGCAATAACGCGGGCGTCACTGGATTGCGGCTTGTCGGCGCCGAGCGGATAGTACTCGCGCTCCTGTAACAGGCGCAGCAACTTGACCTGTGAACCGAGCTCGAGATCTCCGATTTCATCCAGAAAGAGTGTTCCACCCGATGCCTGCTCGATCAGGCCGGACCGATTGCTGTCAGCTCCGGTAAACGCCCCGCGGCGATGGCCAAAGAGCGTGTCGGAGAACATGGTATCATCGAGCCCTGAGACGTTGACCGGCACAAACTCGCCGCCCTTCTGCGACAGATCGTGGATCACGCGCGCTACCAGCTCCTTGCCGGTACCGCTCTCTCCGGTAATCAGCACCGCCTTGGGGCTGCCGGCTACCGCCTCCATATAGCGGAACAGTTTCTGCATCTGTGGGCTCTCTGTGACAATCTCATGAAACGCCTCCGGACGCTTGAGCCCGCTTCCACCGTCGGCAGTGGAGAGAATGTGCACCTCGTCCTGCAGCTCGCGTATCTTCAATGCGTGTCTGACCGCGGTCACCAGCCGGTTGCGATCAACCGGCTTGGCCATGAAATCGAAGGCTCCGATCTTCATGCACTGTACCGCGGTATCGACCTTGTCTTCACCGGTCAGAACGACTACCGGGATTTCGGGAAACTCCGATGTGATCTCGGGGAGCAGCTCCTGCCCGGAGACATGCGGCATGTTCAGATCGAGCAGGATTACCGCAACCCGGTGGGACTGCAGCGTCTCCATCACCCGGCGAGAGTCCTCACACAGCAGAAGGTTATCGAAATCGTGCTCGCGCAGAATGGTAGCGTAGAGCTCGGATGCAACGATATCATCATCTACGATCAGAATTGCCGGACTTTCAGCGGCTGTATCTACACTCATATTCTCTCTATAATTATCGGTCGATTACCCAATTGGTCAAGCAGCCTGAAGGAAATCGGCTTGCCTTGACAGTAGCGCGGGTGCACCGTATTGTGTAGCTCATCATCTCAGCAGAAGGATAACAATACTGCATGCGTATTCGATACAACGCTCCGGTTACACTGACCTACGCCCTGCTATCGGTTGCTGTGCTGGTGGCCGACATGCTCAGCGGACGGGCTCTGACGGCCGCCTTCTTTTCCATCGGTCCTGCACTCGATTTTGGCAATCCGATCCAGTGGCTGCGGCTGTTCACGCACGCCATAGGACACGCCGACTGGACACACCTGAT
>SKLB01000157.1 GCA_007123465.1 Spirochaetales bacterium | reverse complement strand
GCTCGGAACCGCGCTGGAATCAAATCTGATAGAGCGCTTTCGGGACGCCGGTTATGCCACCGCCAGTTTCGGCAAGAGCCATTATTCATGTTACCAACAGAGTCCTTTCTTTGAGGTTGAAAGAGAGCACTTGTACAGTGCCGCGGTTCAGCCCGAAGCGTACTGCAAAGGATACGCCGAGGCCGACTACGGTGCAGTAAAGTATCCCTCACCGTACACCAGCTGGATTCTGGCCGGCAGGTTCCCCGAGGCTGCCGACCAGACCACCGAGTGGCAGGCAACCAGTGGCGCACTGCAGTGGCTGCAGCAGCGGGGCGCTGATAACCGGGGGCCGTTTTTCCTGCGAGTAAGCTACAACGGGCCGCACACCCCGGTTACTCCTGTGGCGGAATTCCTGGATATCGTCGATCCGCAGCTGATCGACATCCCCGATGGAAGCCTGTGGGACAGGTCGGCGTGGCCGGTCTGGTACGCCAGGTATATCCACGAGTATCAGCGCTCCGACCGCCTGTCCCGTGGGCAGATCCAAACCATCCGGCACCACTACTACGCCCAATGTGCCTTTGTCGACAGCCAGGTGGGGCGGCTCATACGCTACCTTGAAGAGAGCGGGTTAGCGCAGACAACCATCGTTGCGTTCTGTTCTGACCACGGAACGCACCTGGGAGACTACGGTCTGGTGCAGAAGCAGACCTTCTTTGAGCCGGTAGTCCGAGTACCGTTGATTGTCTCGCTTCCCGGATTGCGCCATTCCACGTCCAACGCCGGGCGCACGCTGCAGACTCCGGTGTCTATTGCCCGGCTGCTGCCAACGCTGCTATCCTTGTGCGGGCTCGATCCCGATTGCGATTACGCGCCGTTCTCGGTTGCGTTGCAACACGGCTCTGAGCCGCCGGCCGAGGCGGTAGTGAGCGAATGCACGCTCGGCTCGATAGCCCGCTGGGGACTGGAGTGCCCGGATAGGCTGCGCATGGTCCGCGAGGGGCCGTGGAAGCTTTGCTATTCGCTTGACAATCGGACAGAGGGACTGCTCTATAACATGGAACAGGATCCGCTGGAGCAGCGCAACCGTTTTGATGAGCCCGAGTGTTCACAGTTGGTAGATGGGCTGATGCACGCGGGCCGCGGGGTGGGTGACATCAACGGAGGATGGCGGGAATGAACAGCCGAGATCGAGTAAGAGAAGCGCTCAATCACAGACGCACGGACATTGTGCCGTACAACGTGGAGTTCACGCAGGAGCAGCTGGAGCAGACGCTTGCTGCCTATCAGATGCAGGCCGCAGAGTTGGAACAGTACCTCGGGAACCACTGCAGTAAGGTCAGTTACAATCTCGGCGGCACCTACGACAGGCCCGGCTTCTTCTGGGACGAGTTCGGGGTTGTCTGGGATCGCTCGGGAATCGACAAAGACATCGGCATGGTGACCGAACTCAAGTACCAGGACAGCAGTGACAGTTCGTACGTCTTCCCTGAGCCCGATACCGCCCGGGTGCGGGAAGTCACCCAGGCCGCGGTTGCTGCCCGCGGTGACCGCTTTTTGTTTGGAAAGATCGGAACTACCTATCTGGAACGCGCCTGGAGTCTGTGCGGCTTCCAGAATTTCCTCATGTACCTGGCCATCGAGCCGGACTTTGTCCAGGATCTGCTGGGGAAGGTCCTCGATTATAACCTCAAGATCATCGACGTTGCCGTTGAGTACGACATCGACGGCTTCTATTTTGGCGATGACTACGGCCAGCAGACCGGAATGCTGATGAGCCCCGATGCATGGCGGACTTTCATCAAGCCCGGACTGGCCGAGATGTTCCAGCGAGTCAGGAGCGCCGGCAAGACCGTAGCGCTGCACTCGTGTGGCAATATTCGCGAGATTCTGCCGGAACTGGTGGAGATCGGGCTGGACGTGTACCAGACCGTGCAGCCGGAGGTCTACGACCTGGCCGCGCTGAAGCGCGATCTGGGTCACAAACTGACGTTCTGGGGTGCCATAAGCACGCAGCGCGACCTGCCGTTCCTTTCGCCGGCGGATCTCGAGCGGAAGATAACCGATACCCTGGCGCTGATGTCTGTTGACGGCGGCTACATCGCCGGGCCAACCCACCGCTTGCCGGCGGACGTTCCGCTGGACAACGTCAGGGTGCTGGTTGAGACGCTGAGGCGGCAACAGGCGTAGCAAGCTGCAGATGCAACCTCCAACCGACGGATGCCGACTGGTCTTTGACATCGGCAAGACCAACAAGAAGATCGTGCTGTTTCACGGCCGTGAGCCGGTTCACATCGAGAAGCAGGAGTTTCCCGAAATAGATCATGATGGCATACGCACAGAGCCGGTGCAAGAGTTGGCGCGCTGGTTTCTCGGTCTGTTGCCGTCGCTGGCGCACAAGCATCGCGTCAATACCATTGCGGTCTGCAGCCACGGCGGGGCTTTTGCTGCGGTAAACGCAGCAGGCGAGCTTGTGGCACCGGTTCTCTCGTATCTGAACCAGCCGGATGTATCGGTCATCCGAGATTTTGAAGCGTTAGCTGGTGACCCGCACGAGCTCTATCGCACTACGTGTACTCCACCAATGGAGAAGTCAATCAACATGGCTCTCGGGTTCATGAACGCGTGCGCGCTCTATCCGCAACTGCGGCACGAGGCCGACGCGGTTCTATCTTTGCCGGACTACTTCGTTATGCTGCTGAG
>SKLB01000143.1 GCA_007123465.1 Spirochaetales bacterium | reverse complement strand
CAGTGGCCCCTGTGCGCGATGAGAATCGCTTAGCTTCTCTTTACATGAACAGACCGGCTACGCTTACCATCGCTACCATGTAGAGGAAAGCAGCTATCAGGGAAAACTTCTTGGCCTCTTTCTCTGCCTGTGATCTGGCTTCTGCTTCCGCAACTCCCCTCTTCTTGAGACGGGAAGAGCCAATTCTGAACCAGCCCAGACCAACAACAAGCATTACCACAAGCACCGATATCAATCGCAGTATTGAACTCATAGCCATTCTACACCTCCATGTACCAGTCCCAACCGCTCTGATTCATTTGCGGGACGGTTTGAACTTCTTGTTGAGATAGGGTACGAAAAGATTCATGGTCAACACCGCGAAGGTGGTGCCTTCGGTGAACTCATAGACACCGGGTGTCTGCCAGCCCCACCAGCGCATGCTCATAAGAATCAGGCCAAAGCCGATGCCGAAAATCACCTGTCCTTTGGGAAAACGCGGCGAGGTCATCGGATCGGTGGCCATGAAGCAGGCGCCCAGCATGAGGCTTCCGGCAAAGAAGTGAAACAGAGGGTTCTGCCCAGCAATGATCGACAGCACCAGAACAGTGGCAAATGCGCTTGCGGGTATTCTCCAGCGGACAAACTTCTTGTAGACCAGAAACGAGAACCCGATCAGCAGCATCAGAGTAGAGATCTCTCCGATGGTACCCGGGATCCGCCCCAGGAACATGTCGAGGACCGGTACCCCTGCCGCCTCGCCGGTTTCCCGCAGCAGCTCCAGAGGGGTTGCGGCGGTAGTCATGTCCACCGGCTGGCGCCACGGCAGAATAGAATCAGGGAACACAAAAAGATAGAAAAGGCGCCCGAACATCGCCGGGTTGAAAAGATTCTTGCCCAGGCCCCCGAGAAGCTGTTTCCCGGCTATGATGCCAAAGGCAGCCGATATTCCCAGAGCATAGAGCGGGGTTGAAACCGACACCGCCAGCGACAGTAGAAGCCCGGTGACGGCTGCGCTGCCGTCTTTGACGGTTATCTTCTGGCCTGTCAGCTTCTGAAAGATAGCCTCTGCTGCCACAGCTGAAATGACGCCTGTAAGTATGCGCGCCAGTGCAGCCAGGCCAAAGGCATACAGCGAATAGAGAGCGGCAGGAGTAAGCGCCATCAGCATGCCGATCATGATTTTCATATGAACCCCCTCTTCACTTCAGCAATTGCCGCCGGCATAACCGAGCGGAGTGATCGATAATGGTGGAACTATCCGGTAAACTTTACCCCAAGGCTCTGTAGATGTACAAGGCTATTTGTCAGGAAATCTTTCTCTACTGTTACGAACCTTGTGAACGTTCGGTGCCACCAGCTGCGGCAAGGCCCGATCCACACAGACGTTCAGCGTACACTACCGGAGCCATGCGACCAACGATCTCCTGTGGCCGCTCGAGCCGATCGAGCGCATCTGAAAGCAGCGCTACGAGCCCCCTACGGTGGGGCTGAAGCAGGCAGAGCAGCAACGCGGGCGGCAGAAATGGGGTCCGGCGCCGCTGATCCTGAGCAACATTTTTGGCACCACTTCTTTTGGCTCACGACGTGGAAGAACTCCGGTCGGCGGACCGAACCCTCTGGTCTAACCGGTTCCAGGAGCCGGACGGTAGTGGCGATGCCTCCGTGGGCGATCGGCTGCGTAGACCGGCAGGGGGGAAGAGGCCGTGTGCTGCCCGCGCGACCGCCGCTGGTCCGGCCTCTCAAGGAGCACATTTTTGGCACCAGTCAACTTTGAATAGCGGCTTTCGCCTCCGGACCGGGAGTGGGGCACCGGTTTGTGAGCGTGCTTCTTGATACCCACGCCGCGCGTTGGATCGACTATCCACTCGGCTAGCGGCTGCGGTACGCCTCCCGCGTAGCGCGCCGCGCGGCGGCTTCGCGTTCGTCCAGCTTCGTCCCGTCGGAGATTGCCTCAACCACAATATCGCGCACCTCTTGCGGCGAGTCGCTGACCGTGATCAGCTCCAGGTCCTGCGCCGAGATGTTACCGCCGGCCAGCATCGTATCGCCAACCCAGTCCAGCAGGCCTTTCCAGTACTGCGAGCCAAAGAGGATGATCGGGAAGTGCGATATCTTGCCGGTCTGGATCAGCGTCATTGCCTCAAACAGCTCGTCGAGCGTGCCGAATCCGCCGGGAAAGATAACAAACGCCTGCGCGTACTTGACCAGCATCGTTTTGCGCACAAAGAAGTAGCGGAAGTTCACCGCGATATCGACGTGCGGATTAATCCCCTGCTCAAATGGCAGCTCGATCCCGAGCCCCACCGACACCCCTTCTCCTTCGCGTGCCCCCCGATTGCCCGCCTCCATGATGCCGGGGCCGCCTCCGGTAATCACCACAAGGCCCGAGCGCGCCAGCAATCGAGCCGTCTCAACCGCTGCCTGATACCACCGGTGGTCCCCGGCGGTGCGCGCCGAGCCGAACAGCGTGACCGCGGGCCCCAGCCCGGCCAGGCGGTCAAACCCCTCGACAAACTCCGCTTGAATCCGAAGCACCCGCCACGGGTCGGAGTCAATGAAGGGCATCTGCTCCCGCGTCGGCCGCGCCAACAGCCGCTGATCCTCGGTCACCGGGGCCGGTTCGTCTCCTCTCTGGTCTCTTGTCTCATCCATGAAGCACATACTATCGCCGGCGTTCGCTTGTGGGAAGCGCCGAGCGCGGGCGCGTTCCGCCGTCGGCGGGACCGCAAAAAGCACATTCTTGGCACCAGTCAGGGCTTGATCACGCGCGGGAGAAGTGGAAAATGCAGAAGGCAGATGAACATCGCGATGCGGAGCGTGTCGCTCGATGGAATCGATCAATATGGAAAGCAACAAAAGGAAGTGTCGTCATGAGAGAGCAATGGGATACGGATCCAAAACAAGACCGATTTGACCCACGGGCTGGTCGACAAACGATGAAAGCTGTTGTTACCTCCGGCAATGGAGGCTACGAAAAACTGCAGTGTCGTGAGGTAGGCCTGCCTGCGCTTGATCCGGGTGAGGTTCTCCTGCACGTCCTTGCCGCCGGAGTCAACAACACGGAAATAAATACCCGCGTTGGCTGGTACTCGTCCTCAGTTACAGCCGGTACAGAGGATGCGGCAACTGCCGAGGAACAGTCGCCAACCGATAAGGCAGACGGTGGCTGGAACGAGACAACACCGTTCCCGTTTATCCAGGGTACTGATTGTTGTGGCCGTATCGTTGCCGTTGCCCCCGGCGGAGATGAAAGCACGATCGGTTCCCGCGTGCTTGTGCGCGCCTGCATGCGGCTGTACGGTTTCGGGTCCATGGAGAACATCTGGATGGGCTCTGATTTCGACGGCGCTTTTGCCCAGTTTGTCAAAGTCCCCGCGAAGGAGGTGTTCAGCGTTGACTGCAATTGGAGCGATGCCGAGCTTGCTACAATACCTTGCGCCTACGGAACTGCAGAAAACATGGTTCATCGCAGCACGGTGAGTGAAGGGGCGCATGTTCTGGTTAGCGGGGCCTCCGGGGGTGTCGGCTCAGCGGTGGTGCAACTGGCAAAACGACGCGGCGCAACCGTGACGGCGATTGCAGGAAAAGCAAAGATGGAACAGGTTCTGGCTCTGGGAGCGCATCGTGTGATTGATCGTGATGACGATGTTGTTGACGCGCTCGGCGAGAACGCGGTGGACGTGGTTATTGACAACGTTGCCGGTCCGGCCTTTGGCGGGTTGCTGAAAGCACTGAAGCGAGGTGGATCATACGCGTCCTCCGGGGCGATCGGAGGACCAATGGTGACACTCGATATGCGCACCTTCTATCTGAAAGATCTGACGTTGATCGGCTGTACCGCCTGGGACGAGCCGGTCTTTCCAAATCTCATCTCTTACATCGAGCGTGGTGAATTGCGGCCGCTGCTGGCGAAGACATTTCCCCTTGAGCGGATTGCCGATGCCCAGCGGGAGTTTCTTGAGAAGAAGCATGTGGGAAACTTTGTGTTGATTCCACCGCCATTGGACGTCAGCGTTGCCGACCGGCAGGCGGCGGTCATTTGACCAGGCGGTGTTTTGGCACATAAATCAATAATGCACAAAGGTTTTGCGGGTTGACCTTAACCGGGCATGGCCCTACTATCATTTCAGGAACTCAAAAAAGGGGAAAACAGATGCAAACAAGAAAAATTGCCTATGTAGGGCTGTTGATAGCAACCATAGTGTTGGCACCGGCCGCATTTTTTGGCTGCGGACAGCCGGAGGACAGTGAGGTAGTGCAGGTCACGATGGCCGATGCATCGTGGGACAGCATTCTGGTTCATAATCGGATTGTCGCGTTCATCCTGGAAAACGGCTACGGCGGATACAGCGCGGACTATATCCCGGGCGATACGATTCCGTTGTTCAACGGTCTCGCTTCTGGTGACATCGATATCAATATGGAGTCATGGCACACCAACTTCCCGGAAGCATATGAACGGGAGTACGAAGCAGGGCGAATCGTGAACGTGGGCAAGAACCTGCCCGACGGCCCGCAGGGGTGGTGGGTGCCGCGCTACATGATTGAAGGTGATCGGGAACGCGGCATTGAGCCAATGGCGCCGAATCTGCGTTCCGTGGCGGACCTGCGCGATTATGTAGAGCTGTTTCCGGACCGCGAGAATCCTGGGATGGGACAGATTATCTTTCCTCCTCCCGGTTGGGCTGCCGTTGATGTCAGCGAGCAGATTCTGGAAGAGTTCGAGCTGACCGACGTGTTCACCGGGTTTCTACCCGGTTCAGGGACCGCGTTGGCCGCCTCGATGCGGGGCGCGTACGATCGTGGTGAGCCCTGGGTAGGCTATTACTGGGAACCCACCGCTATCATGTATGAACTGGATATGGTCCGCCTGGAAGGATCCGAATTTCCTGCAGCGGAGGTCGATATTCTGATGAATGTCGATAGTGCAGAGCGCCTGCCCGAGGTTAAGGATTTTCTGTCCCGCTACAGTACAACCGTTGCGGTGAACAATGAGTTCCTCAACGTGCTGGCAAATGAGGTGGACAACGCCGAACAGGCGGCAGAGTGGTTTCTGGGCAATCGCGAAGACGTCTGGACTGATTGGGTGAGCGGCGAAGTGGCCGGTAACGTGCGTGCTGCCCTGCAGTAATAAACACGAGGTTCTGTGAGTAATCAAAGTGAGTCCAGCGGGGGTGTGCAGGCGGCACCCCTGAATCCCTCGGACTCCCAAATAGCGGTTCGTGCGCACGGCATCTGGAAGGTATTCGGGCGAAATCCGGAACGGGTTCTGGAGCCAAAATACCGCGATCTGCCCAAGAAAGAACTTCAGCGAAGAACCGGCTGCGTGGTCGGGTTGCGCGACGTCAATCTGGAAGTGAAAGCCGGGGAGCTCTTCGTACTCATGGGGCTGTCGGGAAGCGGCAAGTCCACCATGATCCGGACACTCCTGCGTCTTGTGGAGCCCACCTCCGGTACGCTGCATGTTGACGGCAAAGATGTTGGCGCCATGTCGCATAAGGAACTGCTGGAGTTTCGCCGTAACCTTGTGAGCATGGTGTTTCAGGGTTACGGTCTTCTGCCGCACTACACGGTGCTGGAAAACGCCGCCTACGGACTGCGGTTGCGCCGCGACGAGAAGGGTGAGCGGGTAGCGCGGGCGATGGAGGCGCTGAAAATGGTCGGCCTGGGGGGGTGGGAGAACTATTATCCCGCATCGCTGTCCGGCGGGATGCAGCAACGGGTAGGTCTCGCGCGGGCCCTGGCCAAGAATCCGGATATTCTGTTGATGGATGAACCGTTCAGCGGTCTGGATCCGCTGATTCGACGGCAGATGCAGGATGAGCTGGTCGACCTCCAGGGTGATATCGGCAAGACAATCATCTTCGTCACCCATGACCTTCCCGAGGCGCTGAAGCTGGGAGACCGGATCGCTATCATGCGCGACGGTCAGGTGATCCAGGTGGCCGACCCCGAGGAGATCCTGAGTAATCCTTTCGATGAATACGTGCGCGCTTTTACGCGTGACGCGAGTCCCGCGCGTGTTTTTACCGCCTCAACGGTGATGGAAGAACCGGAAATGCTCTTGTACCGCTGGCAGGGACCGCTCACGGCGCGCACGGAAATGGAGCACCAGAAGCGGGAGTGGTCGTTTGTTGTGGATCGAAAACGGATATATCTCGGTGTTGCTACGCGGGACGTGATCGAGCGTCTGGCCAAAGAAAAGCGCGCCACCGTGGAGAAAGACGACCTGCAATACCTGGAACCGGTAAAGCCGGATGTGATTATCGAAGATCTGTTCGGGTTGGTCAGTTCCGGGAGCTACCCCCTTCCGGTGACCGATGACCAGGGCAGGTTGCTTGGTGTTGTCCGGCCGCGGGCCATCCTGAATGCCCTGTCAACGGAGGAAGACGATGCGTGATTTCCCCGATTGGATTCGTTTTCCCGTAGCCGACCGGGTTGATCTCGCCATGCGATGGGTGCTTACGAATATGGGCTGGTTCTTCGACTGGGTCGGAGATGTGGGGCTGCAGATCCTGATTGCGGTGGAACGGTCGCTGTTGTTCATACCGTGGTGGCTGGCGGTCATCGGTGTGGGGGTTCTGGCGTGGCGTGCTATCGGCAGCAAACGATCGGGGATTGCCATGGCGATCCTGCTTTTCATGGTTGGGGCCTTCGGGTATTGGACCCACGCGATGAATACTCTGTCTGTGGTTATCGTTGCCGTGGCGTTCTCGATCACGCTGGGGATTCCTTTGGGCATTCTCATGGCCTGGAATAATTCCGTACGTAACGTGCTGACGCCGATTCTGGACGCAATGCAGACGATGCCGTCCTTTGTCTACCTGATCCCGGCATTGATGCTGTTTGGCCTTGGGCGTGTTCCTGCAACGTTTGCAACGGTAATCTACGCAATACCGCCGGTCATTCGGTTGACCAATGTGGGGATCCGCGAGGTACCACCCGCGGTGATCGAGGCCTCAACCGCGTTTGGTGCGGACCGTTGGAACCTTCTGTTTGATGTGCAGCTGCCCCTGGCCCGACCATCGATCATGGTTGGTGTGAACCAGACCACAATGATGGCGCTGGCCATGGTAGTGATCGGCTCGATGATCGGAAACCGCGGGCTGGGAATGGAAGTTCTGCTGGCGATCAACCGCGTAAACATCGGCCAGGGTTTCGAGGCGGGTATCTCAATTGTATTTCTGGCGATAATCATTGACCGGATCACCACCGCATTTGCCAGGGCAAAGAAGGTGGAAGCTGCCACCGGCGAGGATACCGAGACGGAAGCGAGCGAAGAAGCGCAAAAGGAATCCTCCAAGAGTATTTCGGACTCTTCTGACCTGGCCGGCTAACACCAGACGAGCGCTTCAATTCGGCGCTCTTTTCTGGTATAGATTCCGGCATGTCGCCATTGTCGCGCATAAGGCGCCGCAACTATCGCTCGATGTGCTGTTGAAAGGCATGACATGGAAACAGGCTCTTGCCGCGTACCATAACCGTGGTGCCTGGTTATTCGCTATCGCGTACGGAAGCCCACTTGCTAAACACAATCAGCTCCTGAGGTCGCGGCGGCGGCGAGCCGGCGTTGTCCAGGGCCAGCATCGCCTCAAGCTCGGTTGGTGCCCCGGGAAGCTTCACCCAGGATGCCACGCGCACCAGTATGCGCGTCAGCAACCGGGGCAGCAGTACCATCCGCGTGCCGCGCGGCTCCAGGTAGGCGGCTGCCAGCTGGTGGAAGGTAAGCAGCTGTGGACCGGTGAGTTCCAGCCGTTCCGGGAGCCGCTTGGCGGTCAGGACTTCGGCCAGTCGGCGCGCCGCATCGGCCACGTGGATTGGCCGGATTTGCGCCGCGATCTGCGGCAGCGGAACCAGCGGCAGCCGCGACGCCAGCTTCAGCGCGCGGATGATCTCGCTCCCCTCGCCGAAGAGCACCGACGGCTCAACAACCATGGCCTGCCCTGACGCCTTAGCGCCGGCAGCGGCTGCACGCAGCATCTCTGTCGCGCGCGCCTTGGTCTCGCCGTACGCTGAGCCATCGCCGGGCCTCACTCCCAGCGCGCTTACCTGCACAAAGCGCAACAACCCACGCGACTCGGCCGCCTTCAGCACCGCACGCAGTCCCGTCAGATGCACCTCGCGGTATCGCCGCCGGCCGCCGACCGGCCGCTTCAACGGGCTCAGCCCGGCGAGGTAGACCACGCTGTCGCCGGGCTCAAACACACTTGAGAGGCGCTCGGGCTCGTGCACCACGTCAACGCAGACGTCAGGCTGCTGCCGCGCGCCCCGCGAGCCGCGTGCCAGTGTCACCACCGCCAGCCCGCGCGCACGCAGCTCTCGCGCCAGCGCCGCACCAAAGAACCCGGTCCCTCCGATCAGGATATACCGTCCCGTCACTTCAATCGCTCCCTCGCGGCGGCCATCCGCCTGTTCCTGCGCAACACGCGCGGCCAGGCAGGGTGATCACAACCGGGCGCATGTACGATCGCACAATTGTGCAGCATCCGCAGCGGTGCAACGAGATTAATCACCAGACTCCACGCCACGCCGTATACAGCAAGACTGTGCACTGCAGAGCTCGCACCCCGCGCTATACCGGCCTGAATCAGCGGCTGAACCGCCGCCCGAAATGTAATCATCACGGCAAGCGGTATAAAAAAACCACACCATAGCGGAGCGTTGGCTCCCGGTCGTGGTATTGCAGTAGGCGCATGATTCCCTGCTTCCGTATTTTCGACGCACTTCGCCGACAGCTGCGCCGGTGTTACTGAAGGTATTGGGCCAATGCCCGTGATTCTGCCTTAGAAACGGCGCGGTTGACAAGTGACACAAGACCTGCACGCACTCGCCTTGGTCCTGCCCTAGCTCACCAACGGTGATCGGGATTATCTCCTTGGGTTCAAAAAGGGCGCGCCGAATTGGGATTACCTCGGCATCGATCATGTGAGGTGCTAACAACCCTGGAAGTTCCCGAGGGTATGCTTTGAGAAGAACTTTCCCCGCAGCACACCGATGCGTTCAATGTAATTCGGTTCATAGAGCGAATTCAGGAAGGGGTCTACCGGAATATGCAGGCCGACGAGCTCGAGAGCGTGCTGAGACGCTCACCAAACAACTGACCGATTATCGTGAAGGTGTCCTTCAGCAATTGACCTCCGACGCCGGTATGCTGCTCCAGCCTGAAGAGCCGCTGAACGTACCCGATGGAGCAAATCTCTTCGACATCGAAGAAGCGATCAAGCGCTATATCCGCGGACTGAGTATGCGAGACAGTCCGCCGCTTTGCGCGCGGGGGAGAAGCTCCGCGGGACCCCGGGGTGATATGGTCACCTCACGGCCCGATATCGTCGAACTCCTGCAGGCCGAAAGCCCTCGCTGGGTCCAGGTCCAACCCGCCCCCGCCGGTTTTCACCGTCACCGTGCGGCACCGAACCCCTCTCGCAGAGCCGAGCGGTTATAGCTCAGGACCTCCAGCAAGGTCCGAGTCCCTTCGTGGCCGGGAAAGTTGATGAACGAGACGATCGGGACGCCGGGAAGCGTCTCCCGGAACGGTTGGGCCACCTCGTTATGCCAGTTGTCCACGATCAGCGCGGCGCCTTCCCGGGAGAAGCGCACGATCTGCTGCGCCTCCAGCGGTGCCGGACCGAAGCGGCCTGCCACCGGAACGCCCAGATCCTCCATCAGCTGCACCTGGAACCCGTGAACCAGCACCCTCCGGCGATGCAGACCCATCGAGCGGATTTCGTCGCGCCAATCATCCAGGAAACTGCGGATCTCCGCGAGGTTCCCGCGGGCCTCGTTCTCCGTGCCGAGCGCGACGGCAATCTGCATCACCGCCTCCTCTATCGCCGCCATGGTGTGGGTGGTTGTTATCTGCACGGACGACACGTTGGCGTCACCCAGAACGCGCTCCAGGCGGTCCATCATCGTCTCGTACCCGGCGTAAACCACCAGGTCCGCGTTCTCCACCCGTCGCAGATCGGTGGCACGCAGTTCGTACTCCGGCGGATGACGCATTTCGTACGGTGCCAGGAGCTCAACCCGGTGGGCGCCCGCGGCGTGAGCGAAGGCCGCCGTCCAGGGAGTCGTCGCAAGCACCTGCTGCTGAGCCGCAGCGGGGTGGGTGAAAGCAGCCAGTGCGAACAGCGTCAGGATGATCGGCAGCAACGCCCGGTTCTTCGCCCGGCACTGGCTGATCTTCAATTCGTGGTGATTCGTGTCTCTTTTCTCACTCATTACTTTCTCCTTGATGCGCTTGAATGCAATGTGCTCTTTTGCCTCGACGTGTGTCAGGTACCACCCGATTCACTGGCCGATTCACTGACCGGACGCCGGTTCTTGCGGTGCTTCTCGTAAAGT
>SKLB01000265.1 GCA_007123465.1 Spirochaetales bacterium | reverse complement strand
TTGTGGCACCGCTGGCCGAGCGGGGAATCAGGTAGTCCTCGCTATTTTTCGACAGATGCTTTTGTATCCGGCGCTCCGCGCGTTGCGCGGAGCGCCGTGATTTCTCCGAGGAGGGAACAGTGATGTCAGATAGTGCAGCGGTTACAGACAAGCAGACCACCGAATATGACAATCTGCTCGAGATGCGCGATGTACACAAGTCCTTCGGCCACGTGAACGTGCTACAGGGCATCAATTTTCACGTTGGGAAGTGCGAGATTGTGGCCCTGGTTGGAGACAACGGGGCAGGCAAGTCTACGTTGATCAAGACTATCACCGGGGTTCACAGGCCCAACAAGGGCGAAATCTACTTCAAGGGCAAACGGATCACTATTCACTCGGTGGCGCAGTCGCGCGCTCTGGGCATCGAAACAGTCTACCAGGAACGCGCGCTTGCGGATCAGCAGAGTATGTGGCGCAACATGTTTGCCGGACGCGAGATTACCAACAAGCTGGGTATAATCAACATCAAAAAAGAGAAGCTTGAGACCGAGCGGCTGCTGCGCGACAGCATGGGCTTTACGTCCAAGGCGATTACGGTTGACTCCCAGGTGATGTTCCTCTCCGGGGGTGAGAAACAGGGTGTTGCCATCGGCAGGGCTCTCTATTTCGACGCTGACCTCATTATTCTGGATGAACCAACCATGGGGCTGTCTCTGTCAGAAACCAAGAAGGTCCTGGATTTCACCCGCAGCATCAAGGATCACGGCAAATCTGCCATCTTCATCAGCCACAATTTCTATCATATCTACCCGGCAGCCGACCGGTTTGTGATTCTGGACCGCGGCAAGATTGCCGGCGATGTCAGGAAATCCGAGATTACCCAGGACGATCTGGTGCAGAAGATGGAAAACCTGGCCAGGACCGGGGTGTTCGAGTAACCGAGGAAGGGGTAACCACCATGTTGAAAAAGCCAATGCGCCTGGAACACAAACTCGATCTCAGCATACTGATTGTCTTCTTTTCGGTGTTCATTCTGTTCTTCATCGGGAATCCCGGGGTGTTTTCCCGGTTCGACATCTACTACTCGTTCATGTCTACCATTCCGTTTATCGCAATCCTGGCGCTATCGGTTACGCTGGTTGTAGTACTCGGGATGATGGACCTGTCGTTTCCGTCGGTGCTTGCGTTTTCCGCCTGGGTCTTCGGGACCGTGTTCACCAACACCGGCAGCATGCTGCTGGCGGTTATCTGTTGCATTGCCGTGGGTACCGCCTGCGGATTCGTCAATTCAATCCTGGTGGTGCGCATCGGTGTTCCTTCGTTGGTGGCAACCATCGGTTCGATGTTTTTCTGGCGCGGCGCGGTCAACATGGTTGCCCGGGGGCGCGGAATTTCGCTGGTGGGCGCGATGGACACGTTTCTGTTCCGGGCATTTGTCGGACGTATCGGGGGTATCATCCCGGCGCAGTTCTTGTGGATGATTGCAGCAGGGCTGTTCTTCGGGGTGCTGTTGAAACGGCACCGTTTCGGTTCGCACCTGCTGTTTGTGGGTGACAATGAGCAGAGCGCCGCAATGATGGGTATCAACGTCAACAGGGTCAAGACCATCGCTTTTATGCAGGTCGGCGCGTGTGCGGCCTTTGTCGGTATCCTCTCGACGCTGGAAGTCACCTATTTCTGGCCGAGTCAGGGACAGGGTTACCTGATGTCGGCGCTTGCGGCGGTCTTTGTCGGTGGGACTTCGGTGTTTGGTGGAATGGGAACGATTCTCGGGACCTTTCTGGGCGCCTTGCTCATCGGCTCACTGGAGGCCGGGATCATCTCGTCGGGTCTGAGCGGCTTCTGGATCCAGTTTATCTACGGGCTGCTGATTATGGTTTCGGTATCGACGTATGCAACCATGATGAAGAAGCGGGGCTGACGTGGTCCTGCAGAACAAGCCGGATTTTGACGCCGCCATGGCCAGGGTGGAGGCGTGGTTCGATGGCGCTATCGTTGATCGCGTTCCGGTGCGCTTCACGCGCCATAACGCCTTTGCCGAGCAGGTAGATGATGTGGACCCTGAGCGCTGGGGTAGCCTCAGAGAGCGCTGGTTTGATGTAGAATACCAGATCGAACGCTATCTACGCTCGATCGAAGCCAAGGTGTTTCTGGCGGAGACGTTTCCGGTCTACTGGCCCAATCTTGGTCCCGAGGTCTACGCGGCCTTCCACGGCTGCCCGCTGGAGTACGGCGAGACAACCTCCTGGTCGACACACCCGGTGCGCCAGTGGTCCGATGCCGAGAAGCTGCAGTTTGACCCCGACAACGAGTACTTCCGTAAGGTTGAAGAGCTAACCGCAGCGGCCCTGGCGGCGTGCGACAACCGGTTCATGGTGGGCTACACCGACCTGCACCCGGGCGCGGACTGCGCCATGGCGTGGCGTGGCGCTGACCGGCTCTGCATGGATCTGTACGATGCACCGCAGCAGGCGAAAGCGCTGGCCGAGCGCGGGGCTGAGCATTTTTTCGAAATCTACGATCATTTTGACGGCATATTGAAGCAGCATGGCCAGCTCTCGGTGACCTGGATGGAGATCCCGTCTCGAGGCAAATTGCATATCCCGAGCTGCGATCTCGCGGCGATGATCTCCGAGCAACAGTTCAATGATCTTGCGCTTCCGATCATCGAGCGCGAAGTCAAGCACATGACGCACAACATCTTCCACATTGA
>SKLB01000131.1 GCA_007123465.1 Spirochaetales bacterium | reverse complement strand
TCTCCAACCAGCTGCGCAGACTGCACGGCAAGGTAAGCACGCTGCTGGCCCAGGATGAGCAATCTGACCCCGAAGAAGGACTGTATCGCATCGGTGAGTATTACCTGCGCAAGAAAGAGTACTCCAAGGCGCGCTACGCCTTCAACAAGTATCTGACCTACTATCCGTCGGGACGCTTTCACCAGGATGCCAACAAGTTTGCCCAGACAGCCGAAGCCTATCTGCTCAAGTACGGCAGCGGCAAGGGTCCCGCGGCGGTTGGACTGAGCGCCCCGTCCTCTCCGAGTGGAGGTGCCGTAGCTTCACCCGGCAGCAGCGCCAGGGACAGCAGCTCGGGGCTCTCCAACGTGGCGCAGAAGTACTACGATGCAGTAAGTACGTTCAGCCAGCAGAAGTATCCCGAAGCGCTGGCCGCCTTCAAACAGATAGCCGAATCCAGCGACGATGAAGAGTATACCGTCAAGGCGTTGTTTGAGATTGGGCGCTGCCTTTACACCATGCAGCAATACGACGCGGCTATCAAGCATTTCACCAGCTTTGTGCAACGCTACCCCAAGAGTCCGGATCTGAAAGACGCGTTATTCTACGTCGGGCAATCCTACCAGCAGAAGGGTGAGAAAGAACGCGCCGGCAGCTTCTATTCAAAGATATTGTCAATGGAGCCGGTGGAAGACGGGCTCAAGCGCAAAGTGCAGAAAGCGGTGCGCTCACTGGAGCAGGAGGCGTAGGTGGAGCTGAACTCCGGAGCATTCGAACGCTTTGCGGTTACCTTTGACAAAGGCGAGATCATTTTCTGCGAATACGAACCCGGTGACTCGTTCTACCTTATCCAGTCAGGACGGGTGCAGATCTCCAAGATAATGGGGGGGCTCGAGAAAACCGTTGACATTCTGCACCCGGGAGAGATCTTCGGTGAGATGGCGATACTGGAGGAGGCGCCGCGCTCGGCTAACGCCATCGCAATTGACGACGTCAAAGCGCTCGAGTTCAATCGGGCTAATTTCGAGATACTGATGCGCGGCAATCCGCAGATCGCGCTCAAACTATTGAAGCTCTTTACCAAGCGCGTCTACGATCAGCGGCGCAGATTTATGATCCTGACCCTCGACGATGTCTCGGCCAAGGTGGCCGACGTATTCCTGATGCTCAACGAGATGAAGCCGCCGGACAACCTCGAGAGCGACGAACGCGTGTTTCACACCACCGCAGAAGATATTGCGCACTGGGCCGGTATCTCACCGGAAAAAGCGCGCGACGTTATCCAGCACTTCGCCTCGCAGCGCCGTCTCGAGCTGATGACCGACCGCATAATTGTCAAGAACATCAACGAGTTTGTGCGGTTTGTGAACTCGCGTCGGCGTCAGGTATAATCAGGCTCTGTTGCTCGGTGACCACGGCGTGGACACGCCGGTCAGTCGGTCCAGTGGGCACTTCATCCACCAGCTGAAGCTGGAACCCAACCGCCATTGAACTCCACATGGGCCGTGGCTGCAGAGAGTTAAACAGCCGGTCGTAGTAGCCGCCGCCGCGTCCGAGCCGTCCTCCGTGACGGTCAAACGCCAGCCCGGGGGTTATCACCAGCAGGCGTGTCCGGCTGTGTAGATCGATCTGCGGCGTATCCGGTGCCGGTTCCCTGATGCCGTAGGCGCTGCGGACTGCAGTGAACGGCCACGAGTCAACCCGCTGAAATACCAGTCCGGTGGCCGTGACGCGCGGCAGTCCGAGGAGCTTACCGCTGTCGAGCGTGGCACGGCACAGCGCTGCGGTTGCTACTTCTCCGGGAAGCGACACAAAAGCCAGCACGATCTCCGCGTTGTGCCACGCGGCGGTTTGCTGTACCGCGGTGGTGATATCTGCGCTGCGATGCTGAATCTCTGCAGCGGAGAGCCGTGCCAGTTCGGCTTGAATACGGCGGCGTAGCTGTGCTTTGGCGGAACGCAGTTGATCGGTGGGCATTGCTGTCAGCCAGAAGAGAGATTCGAACTCTCGACCTGCTCATTACGAGTGAGCTGCTCTACCACTGAGCTATCCTGGCGCGTGGCCCAACTATAGCGAAAAGCGTCTGCTTCATCAAGATTCCGGCTGCGATTCCGATAATTTTCAGTAGAGCGAGGTAGGAGGTCAACGTGGTTCGTGGACTATACACCGCAGCCAGCGGGATGACGGCGCAGCAGCACCGTCTGGACGCACTGTCCAACAACATGGCAAACGTCGATACCAGTGGCTACAAGCGGGATACCGCGGTTCACAAGGCTTTCCCCGAGATGTTGTTGCGCCGTATGAGCGAAGAGGTTGTGCGCGTGCCGTATCGGCGCCAGTCGATTGGCTCGGTAGACAAAGCCCCGGTTGTCGGGCGGCTGGGAACCGGTGTGGAGCAGAACGAGGTCTACCCGATTTTTGAGCAGGGATCGCTCAAACAGACCGAGAACCCATTCGATCTGGCTCTCGAGGGCCAGGGTTTCTTTGTGGTACAGACCCCGGCCGGCGAGCGCTACACCAGAAACGGCAGCTTCCTGATCGGCCCCGAGGGAATATTGGTGACCAAAGAGGGCTTTCCGGTACTCGGCGAAAACGGGCCTATTCAACTGACGCTCAACAACTTCCGCATCGATCAGGACGGCCGCGTGTTCCAGAACGAAGCGCTGGCCGACGAGCAGTTTGTGCTGATGCCCGATAACGAATGGGAAGATGCACAGCTGATAGACC
>SKLB01000062.1 GCA_007123465.1 Spirochaetales bacterium | reverse complement strand
TAACACATCGCGGCCGCGGTTGTCGTACGGTACCTGGATTGCAAACGTGCTCTTTGTGTTGGACTTGATTGTGGAGTCGAGCCAGGTCTGACCATCGGTGCTGAGCCGGATCTCTCGGCCCACGTGCAGCTGGCGGGTGGAACTGATGGAACTGCGGCTGGCCTGTGCCAGCGAAACCCGTTGCTTCACCTGAAATACCAGTGCCTTGCGAGCCTCTTTCTCGGCGTCGCTGATGGAAGAGCCCTCGATCCGCCGCACCATCCGACGTACCGCAGCGGTCAGAAATTCCGGATCGCTCAGCAGGCGCATCGGGTTCTGCAGGCGCAGCGTACGGATCATCTGGTAGAGTACCTGCACGTGAGTGCGCTCCAGACCCATACGCCGCGCGGTCCTGCGCAGGCCGTGCACCTGCTTGTGTCCGGATGATCGGCGTCCGCTCAATACCGAGGCAATCACAATAGCAACAACGATCGCGGCAAAAACTGCGATAGCGATGCGGTTGGTGGTAGGGTCCGGTGCGGTGAAAAAGGTAAACGGCGCTGTCTGCAAAAGGATCATCGCTTACTCCTGAGATTGGGGGCCTTCTGCGGAGGGAATCACCGAGATCAGCTCTTCAACCCTGGGTGCAATCTCGTACTCCAGCAGATCGCCTATCAGGACCGAATCCTGTGTATCAAAGGCCTGCACCAGCTCGAGCAGGGTGTTGTTCAGCGCAGCGGTAATTGTGCCGAGATCTCCGCTCTGCGCGAGGCGGTTATGGAAGCGCTGGTCCCGGCGCGCCAGATGCGGCAGAATGCGCAGCAGCTTCTCCACCAGTTCGCTGAATCGCACAACGTTGGCCATAGCTTCCTGGTCCTTGCCGGTCTGCAGCAGGACAGACACTTCCCGTACTTCGTTGAGCATCCCCGAGATCAAGCCTGCGGTCAATGCCGCCTCGCGCGCCGGGTAGCGGACCTCGCTGACCCGCTGTTCGATCAGCGCAATCAGCGCACCCAGCCGCTCGCGCAGCGCGGCTACGCCGTCCGGTGGTGATATCATCTGCTCTGCGCTGCCGGTGACCTCAAATACGCTCTGCAGCGTCGACTCGGGAAGCTCGGGAAAAATCAGCTCGATGTGTTCCTGCAGGTGACGCGCGAGGTCCTCCTGCTGCGCAACAAGGCTCTGGATGCTGTGGTGGTCATTGTGCTGCAGCGCGGTGTCCCAGGTGCGCAGGAACTGCAGCACCAGTTCCAGATGTTCGAGGATCAGCTGCCACTGCGGCTGGGTCTCGACGCGAATTTCAGCTATTGAATCAAGCGCGCGCTGACCCCGGTCCGGAGGCTGGTCCAGGGCGTGCTGTTCACCGTCAACGGTGAGCGTTGTGACCGCGCTGCCGTTAGAGACCACCCAGTCGTTGACTGCGGCAACTACGTCTGCCAGGGTGCGTTCGTTTTCCAGGGTTACATCGATCTGCTGGCTATCTACAAGAATTCGCAAAGGTCTACCTCCCTTACAGTATCGGTCATTCGGCTGAAGAGGCAAACCGGAATTTCAGCGCTTTGCGGCCGGCCGTGATTACCGTTGCTGTTGTGGCCGCAGGGCGTCGAGCGACTGCTGGCTGTCTTCCAGCATCTGCATTGCGCCTTCCATGCGGCCGAACTCGACGCGCAGCTGCTGCTCGCGACGGTCCAGCCGGCGGTTGTACGTCTCGATATCGGATTCTGTCCGTTCCACGCGCGCATCCAGGCCCTGCCTGCGCATCGCAAAAACCCCGCCGGATTGCACGTAGGGATTGAGATTGCGCTCAACCTGGTAGGCTACCCCGGAGTCCACCGCAAAGTCACCGTCGGTGTCGTAGCCAAACAGATCACGCACCGCCTGCAGGTCGTTGCGGATTGCAGCGTCCAGCTGGTTCTCGTCGATCTCGAGGTAGCCACGCATACGCGACGCGTCCATGCTGCCGGAGAAGCCCGAGACGTTGGTAGACACACCGATCTGTGCCAACAGGCTCAACTGGGAGCCGGCGCGCGTCTCGTACGGGTTCATAATCAGCGTCTGCATGCGCGAGCGCAGCTGGTTGAGGGTTGTGTCGCCCTGCAGCGCGCCCAGGCGTGCCCGCGCCTGCTCACGTTCTTCATCGGTGAAGTAGCCAATCTCTTCTACCACCGCCGGATTACTGCGGGTGAGGATGTTGACGTCGCGGATCAGCTGGTTGTAGTGGCCGGCAAAGCGGATTATGCTGTCCTTGATTGTCTCACGATCGGGCTCGACCGCCAGTGAGACCGGTTGAGTGCTGGCCTGGTGCAGGTTGAGCGTGGTGCCGGCAATGACGTCATCGATGGTGTTGCTGTCGCGCACGATCTCAACCCCGTCAACCAGAATAATGCTGTCCGAGGCTACTTCAATCGCGTTCAGCGGCTCGAAATCATCGCGTGCGTCGGGATCAAACACGCGTACGTTGCGAATTTCAAGGTCACGGTGGCTGTTGCGATTGCGGATGCCTAGCGCGTCGATCTGATCAACAAAATCCGACAGCGGAATACGCACGGTCAGAAACTCTGCAGTATCACGCAGCTCGGGCAGCGGCACCGACGCAGTGCCTTCGCGGGCAAACAGAAAGCGCATATCATCGACAATCCGCGGCGGCTCGGGCTCCTCCAGGTCGGGCAGTAACGCCCGCGAGCGAGCACCTTCAACAGTGATATCTTGCAGCGATGCATCGGGACCTTCGGGAATCTGCGGCCCCGGCGGGGGTGGGGGGGGCTCGAGAGCGTCGGGGCTGCGGTCGGTGACCCGTACCTCAAACTCCAGCATGACGTTGCCGTGGACCTCAAACGCGGGCCGTACCGGAAGCGAGAGCTCACCGCCGGGACGTACCGTGAGGGTGCCTTCGGATACCTGGACCGCCTGCCGATCCAGCGGCTGAGTCCAGCGCGTCAGAGTCTGATCGCTGATGGCAACAGCGCGATGGGCGTCCCGGCCGGGCTCGATAATGCCGGCCGAGAGTGCGAAGTCGGCGGCGTCATCGGTGAAAGAGAGACGCTGCTCGGCGCCGGTGCGTTGTGCTTCAAAGGTGATCACCGAGGTGTCGCGGGTGTTGTCTACCACGCGCGAGCGCACCAGTTCGCCGGCGTTGCGATTTACCGCATCGGAGAACTCGCGCAGCGAACCACCGCGAAAATTAAACGTTATCTCGTCTTCACCGACGCGAAATCCGTAGCTGCCCGGTTCGATGTCGGTCTCGCGGTCCAGGCTGCGCGAAAGGAAGTGATCGCGCCCGGCGAGTTGGCGTACCTCTATCCGGCTGGTCATCTCCTGCGACTGTCGGGTAGCCTCAGCCGTCAGTACCGCGTCATTTGAGGATCTGGCAATGCGTGAGTTAAACGGACTCTGGAAGCCGTACAAGGCGCGTGCGCTATCGCGCAGCTGGGCGGTAGTACGACTGATATCATTCCAGATTACGCGTTGGTCCTGGAAGCGTTCAACGCGCTCCTCCATGCGAGTAACCGGGATGCGTTCGACCTTCATCAGGTCGTCTATCATCTCGCTGGTGTTGAACCGGCCTCCACCGGAGATGCCGGGAATGCTGATATCAGACAATGCGTCCTCTCCCTCGAGGCGCTATATCTGTTCGTCTACAAACAGCCCTATCGCCTCGCGGATGCGTGAATGTACCCGCTGCAGTTCAGCAGGCGGGATCTCCTTAATCACTCTATCGGTTGTTTTGTCGATGACTTTCACGACCACCTGATCAAGATCCCGATTTACCGTGAATTGCAGTCTCCGATCAAAGATCTGCGAGACAACCTCGAGTTCTGCCACTACGGTATTGAGTTCCGCTGGCTGGTTTGACGCGGCCGCTGCCTGATTAACCGACGTGGGAGCGCTGTTCGCCGTCCGGGTCAGCGCCCGCCGCGGCATCACAAAGTCTTCGGCCTTGTGGACTTCTCCGAGAACCTTGTTGACCTCCATGGACATATTCTTACCTCCGTGTAAGAAGAGGGTGGCAGGGAGCGCGCTTCCCTGGCCACCGCCCAAGAATTCAATTCGCAGGAAAGATGACGTCCAGAAATCTCTCCCGCTGTCAACGTGGTTAGCCGAGCAACTGCAGTACAGCCTGGGGCTGCACGTTGGCCTGCGCCAGCATTGCCGTGTTCGACTGAACCAGAATCTGGTTGCGCACAAAGTTCACGACCTCGGATGCCATATCGACATCACGGATCAGTGATTCTGCGGCCTGCAGGTTTTCCGAAGCGATTGCAACGCCTTCGCGCGCCAGTTCGAAACGGTTCTGATACGCCCCCAGGTCCGCCCGTTGGCGCGAAACCTGTGTCAGCGCAGAATCGACAATTCCGATTGCCTGGTTTGCCACATTCGGCGTGGAAATCGACAGAGTGCCTTCGGCACCTTGTGCACCCATCAGCCCGAGCGCCTGAGCCGTCATGGTTCCGACATAGGCAACCTCCGACTGGTCCATGTTGGCCCCAATCTGGAAGGTGATGCCGGCTGCTCCGTTGGCCACTTCAGCGTCACGTGCGAACGCCCCGGTCAGCATGTTCATGTTGTTGAACTGTGCGTGTGAGGCAATTCGGTTGACCTCGGCTACGAGCTGGGAAACCTCGACCTGGATCTGCATGCGGTCCTCGGCGGTATAGATACCGTGTGCCGACTGAACCGCGAGTTCTCGTATGCGGTGCAGAATGTCCTGGGTTTCCTGCAGATACCCTTCCGTCGTCTGAATGAACGAGACGGCGTTCTGGATATTGCGCTCGGCCTGGTTGAGGCCGCGAATCTGACTGCGCATCTTCTCGGAAACTGCGAGGCCGGAGGCGTCGTCTCCTGCACGGTTGATTCTCATTCCCGACGACAGTTTTTCGATGTTCGATTGAACTGCTCCGCCGCGAAAATTGAGCGTCCGTGAGGCAAACGCAGCACTCGTGTTGTGGTTAATAATCATAGGCCCTCCTTGCGTGTTCTATTCCCGGGGCCTTCCGTGGCCCCCGGTCCCGGTCAAGGGTGCAGTGCAGCGGCCGGTGAGCGCGCCACCCGCCGTTGGTACACCATCAACAGAGAGGCTTTCCCGGCATGCCTGATGTCGGGCGGCCCCACTGCTGCTGACCAGCCTTGATCAGCAAGGAGGTTGAATGTCAAAGAACAGAGTGACGGTGAGGAGGCAACCGCAGTAGCCACCCCACCATCATCAATAATAGCGCGCTATCCGAGCAATTGCAAGACTGTCTGAGTCTGCATATTTGCCTGGGCCAGCATAGCGGTTCCCGACTGTATCAGGATCTGGTTGCGCACAAAGTCTACAACTTCGGCGGCCATGTCCACGTCGCGAATCAGAGATTCGGCGGCCTGCAGGTTCTCTGCAGCGATGTCGATACCTTCAACCGCCAGCTCCATGCGGTTCTGGTACGCGCCGAGGTCTGCGCGCTGCTGGTTGACGCGCATCAGAGCGCCATCGACTACCCCTATCACCTGGTTGGCGAGTTCGGGGGTCTCCAGTGTGATGATCTCCTGCGCAGCGTCACGGATGCCCAGCGACTGTGCGGTCATGGTGCCGATGTAGACCCGCATGTTCTGGTCCATGTTGGCGCCGATGTGGAAGTACATGCTGGCGGTGACCACGTTTTCGCCGGTGTCGCGTGCAAAGCGACCGGTCAGCATGTTCATGTTGTTGAACTGAGCGTGAGACGCAATCCGGTCTACCTCTGCTACCAGCTGCGAAATCTCGACCTGGATCTGCATGCGGTCCTCGGATGAGTAGATGCCGTTGGCGGCCTGTACCGAGAGTTCGCGGATGCGTTGCAGGATGTCCTGGGTTTCTTGCAGGTAGCCTTCAGTAGCCTGGATGAACGAAATGCCGTTGGACGCGTTGCGCGAGGCCTGGTTGAGCCCGCGAATCTGCGAGCGCATCTTCTCGGATACGGCCAAGCCGGATGCATCGTCGCCGGCGCGGTTGATACGCATGCCCGACGACAGTTTCTCGATGTTCCCCTGAACCCGTCGGTCTACCAGACCGGTAGTTCGCTGCGCAAACATTGCGCTCATGTTGTGATTAATAATCATGTGGTTTTTTCCTCCGTGAAAAAATCGCCTCGACTCCCTGTCGAGGAGGGTGGTCTCAGGCCGTTGTGCCTGAAACACGGTAAAAGAGCTGTCTGTTCTTCTCTACCACCTCCTTTGGCTGCCGGTTTGTGGTGTGAGCCGGCCCGGATGATCCGCTGCAGGTTTTCCAAGATGGCACTCAAGGATTGTTGCGCGCTACCGATGATATAGATAGCGCGTAGTCCCTGCCGGCTCGGATCACCCGGTGTGCGCCGGACTCCTCCGTGTTGTTTATCGGCACCTGTCCCCCTAAGCTTAACACAAACCGGAGCGAATTGCCCGTTTTGCAGCCCATTTTTTCAGCGGTGCGCGTGTAGCGGCTCAGGAGTCGAGCATCTGCAGGTAGTTCAATGCGATGGGGTCTTCAGGTTCGTACTCGAGCACGGTGCGGAAGAACGCGGCTGCTTCGCCGGGCCGGCCTTCCTTGAGCGCCAGCACACCCATGTTTGAGATGATCTTGGCGTTCTCGGGATCGAGCTGCAGCGCGCGTTCGAGGTCTCGGCGGCTTTCGTCAAACTCGCCGAGCTCCATACGGCAGATTGCCAACTCGTTGAGCGTGTCCGGCTCGGTGGATCCGGTTTCGATTGCGGTCAAAAAGGCATCTTTGCCCTCGGCGTACTTTTCCAACCGCCGGTAGGCCCAACCCAGCAGAAACCAGGCGTTCCAGACGTCGCGGCGCTTTTCAAGAAACGCGTGGATGCGCTCGATTGCCTGCTGCTCTTTACCCAGACGGATGAAATCGTAGGCCTCCTTGAACAGTGTATCGAGCAAATCCTGCGAGTCGATCTCGCCGATGACGCGTTCGGCTTCGCTGCGTTTATCGGCTTCAGGCGGATCCGACTGCAGAAACGCTTCAAACGCGGAGCGCGCACGCTGGTAGTTGCGCTGCTTGAGAAAGAAGTAGCCGGCGTTGAGGTAGACCTCCGGCAGCACGCTGTCGGCTGACAGCAGTTCCTTGTAGAGTTCAAACGCACGTTCGGTCTGGTAGGTTGCCAGCTGCGGCTTGTCGAGTTTCTCGTATGCTTCGGCACGCTGCTCGGCCAGCAGCGCAAGGTTCAAGCGCGGGCGGCTGTCCCGGGGCAGCAGCCCGGCGAGGGCACGAAAGATCTCCTCGGCTATTTCAAAGTCCTTGTTGCGCGCCTTGAGAACGCCGGTTTCGGAAAGCTCGTCCACGATTGTCGGCCGCGCCGCAAGTACAAACCTGCGGTAGTAGCCGATGTGCTCGTGGTCCTGCCGGTAGGCCAGGATCTTCAGCATGGCGGCTACTATCTGTTCCCAGCTGAGCTCATCCATGCTCCAGTTGGCGGTAGTTTCCACCGGCAGCGGTATCTGCGGATCCAGCTCGACTTCGCCCAGGCTGCGCGTGAGGTGCGGGGGGACGGTGATATAGACTATATTCTTCAGAGGGTCACTCGGCTGCGGCATGGCTTCCCCCGCTCTTGTGCTTGTTCTTGATGGTCTTGAGTAAGTTGCTCAGCCGCATCTTGTACGCGATCGGCACTTTGTCGTCGTCAAACCTGAGCGCAAACGCCGCTATGTCGGAGCGGCCCTCAACCGGCTCGAAGCGAACCACCGTACCGGGGATCTGCAGTTTCTCCTGCGGCTCCACCAGGTCCAGGTGCAGTAACGCCGGTTTGTCGACCAGGTACCTGGCAATGCCAAGGACAATCACTTTGGCCCCCGAAAACGAGACGTCGCGGACGATGCAACGCCGCGGAACTCCGGCGATTTCGATTGTAGTCTCTTTGGCGCGCAGGCCGAGTCTGGCGGTGGTGTCGGCAGTCATCGTAACGCGTTCTTCACTGCGCTTCCTGGAATTGACTCCCGCCTCGAGCAACTGGCCGATGATCTCTATCAGGTCATCCGGCGGCCGCTGAGTGTAGCTGAGCGTTACAAACGAAAGATCCTTGCGCTGCTTGTCGTAGGGGGTATAACCGCTGATCCTGGCAGATACAAAAAATGCCAGCGGATCGCCTTTATCGCGCTGAACAAAGCAGTAACGCAGCGATACCAGGTTATTGGCCTTGCGTACGGTCTCATTGAACGAGCCGCCGGTCTTGACAATGACCTTGGCTTCACTCAGGGACGTGGAGTAGATTATGCAGGGCCACTGGTAGCCGAGACATTTAATGAACACCTGTTTGGTATTCAGGTTTGTAGCCCGCGTAACTTCCTTATTGAACGTGACCTCTACGTTCTGGAATTGTGCGTAATAGCCGGCTATCTGTTGACTGGTAGTGACTGGCATCGGTTGTTCCGATAGTATGCTACCGAGTAATTGCAGTCAAGGCGGATGGAATGAGTTCGATTTATGGCATGGGAAACCCGCTGATGGATATCATCCTGCGCGGGACACAACAGGATCTGGAGGCGCTCGGCGTAGAGCCGGGATCGATGAACCTGGTATCGTACCGGGAGCAGTTGAATGTAATCGAGCGCTGCCGCGGGGTATCGTGGCTGCCCGGCGGCAGTTGTGCCAATACGGCACGCGCCGCGGCCTGGATTGCCGCGCAGCGCGGCGATGCGGAGTTTTCTATCCACTACGTTGGCGCGGTCGGCGAGGATCGATTCGGTGACGAGTTTGCCCGAGATCTCGACAGCGCCGGCGTCGGTGTCGCACTGGCACGCAAGCAGTCGGCTACCGGCAGCTCGGCAATAGTGGTAACCCCGGACTTCGAGCGCACAATGTTTACCTACCTGGGCGCGTGCCGCGAGCTCGATCAGACCGACCTGGACCTGGAGGCTATCGCCGGCAGCACGATTTTTCACGTTACCGGCTACATGTGGGATACTCCAAATCAGGAGAGCGCCGCCGGGGTTGCCGCCCAGGCGGCGCGGCGGGCAGGGGCGGTGGTCTCGTTTGATGTTGCAGACCCCTTTGTTGCCGAGCGTTACGGCGCCACGCTGCGCGCATGGCTGCCGCGGAACTGCGATATTCTGTTTGCCAACCGTGCCGAGCTTCAGTCGTTGACCGGAGTCCAGCAACCCGACGCCGCCATTCTGGAGGCCGCCGCCACACTGGCGCCGCACGTTGTAATGAAAATCGGTGCCGACGGCTGCCTGGTGCAGAGCGCCGCGGGCACGGTTCGCGCGGCCGGCGAGCGTGTAGCGGCCACCGACACCACCGGCGCCGGAGACAGCTTTGCCGGCGGATATCTCTACGGGCGTGCACGCGGATGGTCAATCGAGCGCTGTGCGCGTCTGGCCAACAGAATTGCCGCCGCGGTCGTTACCGTGGAAGGTTGCCGCTACGATGGCCTCGACAGCCGGCTCATTCAGGACTTTGGTGACTAAGGTTTGCTTCCAGTTCGTGCAGGATGCGCTGGGTTATTTCTTCTACCTGCTGTGAATCGGCGCTCTGCTTGCGCTGAGTGGCGCGCTCCTTGAACAGCTCATCGGTTGTCAGCAGCGCGGCCAGAATAGCCAGTTTCAGCGCGTCGTTTGTGGAAACCGACGAGCGGACTTCCTGAATTTTGGTCTGCAGGTAATTCACGAGGTCTTTCAGGTGTTCGGGGTCCTCGTCGGTTTCAACAACAAACGAGGCTCCCAGCAACTCGATTTTCATAGGCGCAACGAAACGTCGCAGTTAGAAAATGTCCAGCTCGTCGTCGGACTGTTGCTCATCGCTGTCAGACTGGTTGGGCTCGTCTGGTGGAGCGCCGGCGGGTTCGGCCGGCGCGGTTTCTTCGGCCGCGATGAACTGACCGTGATCCTGATCGGACGGTGAACCGACCTCTTCTTCGAGGACCTCGTCTTCGAGCGTATCGAGCTGATCCAGCGCCGCGAGCAGTCCGCGTTCGATTTCGGACTGGCTCTCTTTGAACTCGAGCAAGCGGGCTTCGAGCTCGGCTATCCGTTTCTCGTAACCGGCAAGTTTCTGCTGCAGCAGCGCGTTCTCTCCCTTGACCGCGGAGATGGTGGCAACGGCATTGTGGACGCCCTTTTCCAGCCGGCGGATCTGCTCGAGTGTGATCATGATCCGGCGTTTACCTTCTTTGCGGTCTCGACCAGAGACTGGAATGCGCTGTTGTCTTCAATTGCCATGTTGGACAGCGCCTTGCGGTTGATCTGGATATTGGACTGCCGCAGCCCGCTCATGAAGCGCGAGTAAGTGATACCTTCGGCACGGCAGGCGGCTGAGATACGCGTTACCCACAGGGCGCGGAATTCGCGCTTGCGAACCCGGCGGTCACGATAGGCGTACTGACCGGACTTGGCTACGGCGTCTTTGGCGGTGCGAAAGAGCGTACTGCGGCGTCCCCAGTAGCCTTTTGCCTGATCGAGAATCTTCTTTCTTCTGTCTT
>SKLB01000198.1 GCA_007123465.1 Spirochaetales bacterium | reverse complement strand
TTCGTGAAGCGCGTCAACCTCCATCAATACCGCCACGTTGTTGATGTCTCCGAACGAGACCGGTATGCCGAGCGAAGCAGTGCTGCTGCCCCAACGCCCCGGGCCGATCATCATGATTGTGGCGCTGGCCGAGGACGGATGCTTGGCGATCTTGCCGATCAGCCGTGCCAGGGTGTAGCGTCCGGATTCGTTGAGCCCGGTGTAGGATTGCGGCGATACGTAGATGATGCGGTCCAGCGACAACTGGCGGCCGTGGCCTATGACACCGCCGCTGGAGCGGATCAGGATGCGCTCTTCAGCCAGCTCTGGAATCGGTTCCAGCGGCTCTTCTTCCTGGGCGCTGGCGTGGAAGGGGCGGCACTGTACGATGTCTATGCTGTAACTGCCGTCGGCGCTGGTATTGGCGGTGAACTCGATGTCTACCTCGGTTCCGTAGCCTTCGCGTACCGTGCGGACCATCTCGCGCAGATCGTTGATCACGTTTGACGTTTCGAACACCGGATCAAAGGTCAGAATCCAGCGCGGCCTGGGACGGATTCCGTGTTCGCGGGCGTCACGCTCGGCCTGACGGTCGCGCGTGGCAACAAATGAGAGCGGCAGCGTTGCACACTCCTGGACCAGGTCCTGAAAGTGAATACTGCGCGGTTGGGTGCGGCGCAGATCGATTACATCGACACGCCGTTGCGTATGCCGCTTGACGGCGTCAAAACTTGATTCCGGCCGTCTGTCGGGCGCGTTCAGCGCCACTACTCGGGTGTAGTCGTCATCCCAGCGGTCAACCGCACGCGTGCCAAGCCCAAACACCAGCCGCAGCACACCGGCGTTTGGATCGATCTCCCTGCTCCAGACGTATGGGTTGAACGAATAGGCTACACCGGCCAGCTGCGGGAAGAAATAGTCGCCGTAGACTGAACCCGAGACCCGTTGCACCAGCAGCGCCATCTGCTCGTCGCGTTCCAGCACGCCGCGGCGCCTGCGGTAGGAGAGCGCTTCCTCGCTCATGGTGCTGGCGTACACCGTGCGAATGGCGTCGAGAAGGCTCTGCAGCCGCTGCGCCGGGGTTCCCTGATTGGGGCAGAACACCGAGTCGTATTTCCCTGAAAACGCGTTGCCGAAGTTATCCTCGAGCAGGCTGCTGGAGCGAACGATAATCGGCGCATGGCCAAAGTACTCGAGCATGTCTTCGAATCGCCTGACGATGTAATCCGGAAAGCCCCCGCTGAGAATCTTCTGCTTGACCTCTTCCAGTCCGCTCAGAAACGTATCCGGATCCTTCTGGCGCTGTCTGTCCCACCAGCACTGGTTATTCACCAGGAAGGTGTAGAACACGTCCGAGCCGATGAAGAACGAGTCGTGCGCTTCAAGCCGGGCGGCCAGTTCGGGACGGTGCTTGCGAATGATAGCGCGTGCCAGCAGCATACCGATTGATTTGCCGCCGATCATCCCGGTGCCGATCATGCGTTTCCAGAGGATTATCAGGTCTTGTAATCGGAGGTAACGCGTGGCAAGATCGATCATGCGTTCTTCACGCGGGATCACCAGCCGCACCAGTTCACGGAACGAATCCTCAGAGCGTATCGGCGGCACCTGGCCGGCCGCGATTGCTTCGAGTACCGTTTCGGCGCGCATGAACGTCTTGTCCCACAGCCCGACCATGCGGTAGCTCGCCGAGCGCAGTCCGCCCCACGGTGAGGATTCCATGACCGCAGATATCTCGGCACTCTCGTTGACCAGCGAGAACTGTTCGGTGTCCCAACGGAACACAGACAGTGGCGAGGCCTTCTCACGCCCGTAGACCTTGGCCGGCTGTACGTAGTAGTGCTGGTTGTAGCGGTAGACATCCAGCAGCACCTGGGTTGTATCGTAAATCGGAATCGCCGCGTGGTATGAGTGCCGATGGCGATAGAGGGCAAAATATGCTATGGTATCGAGGCTCAACAGATAGGGGCAGGTCAGTTGAAAGAAATTGCCGATCATGCGGTCGCTGTAGCAGGTGTCGCTGAGGTCCGATAGCGCGTCAAACACGTAGTAGCCGCCGATTCCCACATCCCGGATAGTGCGGTGAATCTGAGTGATGAAGTTCTCGAAACCGAGCTCGGGATCGTTGCGCTGGACAACAACCCCGGGCCCTTCCGGCAGAACCGGAGCATGGCCGCCGAAGCGAAAGTAGACTACCGTACGCGAGCACGACCTGGCGTATTCCAGAAAGGCTTCGGCAAACGGGATATAGAATTCGATGTCGTCGAGCCGCCATACTACATTGTCACCGGCGCGCAGACCGTCGAGCACACGATCAAGGGTCGGCATGCCGGTGCTCTCCAGTGGCCGCTCAGCGTAGTTTTTCAGCATGCTGAAGTATAGGCGCGCATCCTCCACACGGTCAATCGTGACTGTTATGATACACCGAAGGGGTGGATTTGATGCTGTTGCGCGCGCTCGATCTGTTCTTTGTGGCGTTTCACACGGTGCTGATTGTGTTCAGCCTGTTTGGCTGGATTGTGCCGCGGTTGCGCCGTGCCAATCTGGTTGTGCTATTGCTGATAGCGGCCTCGTGGTTGGGCCTGGGGATGTTTTACGGACTCGGATTCTGTCCGCTCACCGAGTGGCACTGGCGGGTCCTGCGCGCTCTGGGACAGCATGATCTGCCGCGCAGCTACACGCAGTACCTGCTGCAGCGCCTGCTGGGTATCTCGGTCACCTCGGCCGTAGTGGACTGGCTTACTGCGCTGAGTGCTTCTGCTGCGCTGATTATCTCGTTGGCTCTGAATATCCGTGACCGGCGCTCTTAGCTTGCTCTGCGATCCGGTTTGAACTACGATAGCGATATCCCCGAGCCCGGCAGGAGAGCACGCGTATGCCGATCAGCAAAGTTGCCCTTTTCTCCAATGAGTACCCGCCAAATGTCTACGGCGGAGCCGGGGTGCACGTCGAGTACCTGAGTAAGGCGCTGGCCGAGCGCGTAGCAGTTGAGGTACGCTGCTTTGGTGAGCAGGACGAGGTCCACGGCAACCTGCGGATCAAGGGGTATCAGCCGTGGCCCGATATGAAGCAGAACACCGATCCACGGTTTGCCGCCGCGATGGGGGCGTTCTCGCAGAGCCTGGCAATGGCCAAGGACAACCTCGATGCCGATGTAGTGCACTGCCACACATGGTACACGCAGATGGGCGGCTTGCTGGCTGCCAAGCTGTGGAATATTCCGTTTGTGCTGACAACGCATTCGCTGGAACCGCTGCGGCCGTGGAAGGCCGAGCAGCTTGGAACCGCCTACCAGTTAAGCAGCTGGATGGAGCGTACCGCCATCGAGAGCGCTGATGCGGTCATCGCCGTTTCCAGGGAAACCCGTAACGATATCTTTCGACTGTTTGGTGCCGCTGCGGCCCGTACACACGTCATCCACAACGGTATTGATCTCGACGAGTATCGGCCTACGGCCCGGACGGACGCGCTGGAACGCCACGGGGTCGATCTTTCGCGGCCCTACGTGCTGTTCGTTGGCCGCATCACGCGTCAAAAAGGGATTGTTCACCTGGTAAACGCTATTCCGTACATCGATCGCAACGTACAGGTGGTGCTGCTGGCGGGCGCTCCCGATACCGAGCGGATTGCCGCCGAGATGAACCAGAGCGTAGCCGTCGCGCGCCAGGCTCGTGGCGGGATCATCTGGATCGATGAAATGCTGCCTCGTGATCAGACTATCCAGTTCTACTCGCACGCGGCGGTGTTCTGTTGCCCGTCGGTCTACGAGCCGTTCGGCATCATCAATCTCGAGGCCATGGCGTGCCGGACGGCGGTAGTGGCGTCGGCTATCGGTGGAATCCCGGAAGTGGTGGTTAGCGATGAAACCGGACTGCTGGTAGAGCTGGCTCTGGAGCCCGGTACGTTTTCGCCGCGCGATCCGGCGCAGTTTTCGCGTACACTGGCCGACGCCATTAACCGGGTAGCGTCTGACCCCAGGATGGCGCAACGGATGGGTGTGGCCGGGCGTGTTCGCGCGGAACAGCACTTCAGTTGGCGTGCAATTGCTGCCAAGACGCTGGAGCTTTACAACGCGCTGCTGGAGCGCAGAAAGGGAGATGCTTGAGACATCGGTTCAGTTTTGCGGCAGTTTGAGCGTGAATGTACTGCCGCGGCCCTCTACGCTGTCCACGCTGACCTCGCCACGGTGCGCCAGGGCGATGTGCTTCACAATTGCCAGTCCCAGCCCTGTGCCTCCCATGTCACGGCTGCGGGCGCGGTCTACACGATAGAATCGCTCGAACACGCGTGCCAGCTCTCTGCGTGGAATTCCGCTGCCGTTATCGGTAACGTTGATCTGCAGCAGCTCGGCAGTGTTGTGAACAGATATCTCAACGCCGCTTCCCTGCGGGCTGTACTTGACGGCGTTGTTTATCAGGTTAACCAGGGCCTGCTCCAGCAGCGCGGCGTTGACGCGAGCCGTTTCAGCGCCGGCGGAGATATGCTGAACGCGGATTGAATTGCGCTGGGCGTCGTGTTCGCACGCCTGTACCGCCTTTTCTACTATCGCGTCGATGCGACACCACTCGAGCGGTACTTCCGCGTTGTAGGACTCCAGCCGACTCAGACTGAGCAGATCCTCGATGATCAGGTTGAGACGCGTGGAGTGCGAGTGGATGATCTCAACAAACTGCTCGGCGGTCCGCGGATCGTGCAGCGCTCCATCGCGCAGTGTTTCTACAAAACCAAGAATCGAAGTGATCGGTGTGCGCAGCTCGTGCGATACGTTGGCAACAAAATCACGTCGGATGCTCTCGAGCTGTTTCATCTTGGTTGTGTCATTGAGTACAAGCAGTACCCCGGGGCTAGTCTCATTGTGCAGCGTTGTTGCGTGAACGCTGACGTGGGTCATGCTGTCATTGTATAAGACGATACCGGCTTCCTGCCGAGTCCCGGACTGCAGAGTCTGCTCGGCGATCTGGTCAATTTCTGCGTTGCGCAGCGCTTCGATTATCGATCTGCCTTTCACGATGCGGTAGTCGATGCGGAAGAGCTCTCCGGCGGCTCGATTGATCGAGGTGATGCGGCGGTTCTGGTCCACCACCACAATCCCTTCAACCATCCCACTGAGGATCGCCTCCAGTTCGTTTCGCTGTGCGGTTATGCTGCCGATGGTGTCGGATAACTGGTCGGCCATGCTGTTGAGCGTATCCGCAATCGCGCTGATCTCCTGCGGCGCCCGCAACTGGATGCGATAGGCGAGATCTCCCGCTGCGTAGCGCAGGGCACCCTGCTGGATGCTCAGCAGCGGACGGTGAATCCGCTTGACGATGATCAGTGTCAGCGCGGTAGTTGCGGCCAGTATCAACAGCGCCGCCAGCATAATGGCTGAAAACGCCTCGTTGGTGCGCTGGTCAATGGCGGAGACCGAACCCGCAACACGTACAACACCGCTGTAATGCCCGGCGCTGTCGTAAACGGCAACTGCAGCGTAGATACTCTTCTCGCCGGTGCTGCCGCTGACTCGTCTATCGGTCCCCGCTCCCTGAGCCATCGCGGCGACTATTTCGGGCCGTCCGGCATGATTCTCTGCGTGTTGCGCGTCGATGTGGGTATCAGCCAGCACAGTGCCCGCGCTATCGACCAGTGTTACACGCAGCGGCAGATTGCGGACAAACTCCGCCAGGATGTGCTCGGCTGAAGGCACAGCGGAGTCCATCGGCAGCGGATCAAACGGCTGTGATCCCAGAGCGTTGGCAATCAGCGCGGCGCTGTTGTGCAGTTCGGTCTCTTTCTCGGCGTAGAAGGCGGTGCGAAAGACTCGCGTCGCAGCAAACGTGAGCGAGCCCACCACCAGCAGAATGGCAATCAGGTAGACCGGGTAGATCTGGTACAACAGCGAGCGCCGCATCGGGGCTACTCTTCGCGCAGCCGGTAACCGACGCCGCGGACGGTCTCAATGCACGTACCGCAGTCAGCCAGCTTTCTGCGCAGGCCCAGGATCTGCACGTCCACCGAGCGTTCGGTTACCGGATAGTCTGCGCCGCGGATAGCGTCAATGATTCGGGTACGCGAGAATACCCAGCCCGGACTGCGCGCCAGGAACTCGAGTATGGCAAACTCGGTAGCAGACAGCGCCACCGTGTTGGTGCCGCAGCGCACTTCGTGGCGCGCGGTGTCAATCGTGATCCCGTGCAGTTTGAGCAGAACTGCCGTGTTGTGCGGCGCGTCTTCGCCTGCGCTGCGCCGCAGCGACGTGCGCAGCCGCGCCAGCAGCACCGCGGGGCTGAACGGTTTGGTGATATAGTCATCGGCGCCGACCTCCAGACCAGTGACGATGTCGCTGTCTTCGGTCCGCGCAGTAAGCATCAACACCGGCATCTGGCTGTAGCGGCGGTTCTGCCTGATTTTTCGGCACACTTCAACGCCGTCGATGTCCGGCAACAGGAGATCCAGGATAACCGCATCCGGTGGATTGTTGCGGATGATTTCCAGCGCCTTTTGTCCGGATTGGACGGTATCGACCTGGTAGCCCTCCTTGCGAAGGTTGTACGCTATCAGCATCAGGATATCTTGTTCGTCGTCAACAACCAGGATTCTCGCCTGCGCCATGGGCATTCTCCCGTTATTTGTTGAGTTCAATGTGCTCGGCTCGTACCGCGAACACAATCCACTCGCAGATATTGGTAACGTGATCACCCAGCCGTTCCAGAAACCGATTGACCAGCATAAGCTCCAACCCTTTTTCGATGGTTTGAGGTTGAGTCTGCATGATCTTTACAATAAGTGTATACAGCTGCGTATTGAGTGCGTCAATCTTGTCATCGCGAGCGGCAATCTCACACGCTGTGCGGTCATCACGTTCAACAAACGCCGTCAGGCTGTCGTGCAGCATAGACACATCAATCTCTGCCATGCGGCGGATGAGTGGCAGCGCGTCTACAAACAGAACATCGGTGACAACGCGTGCACGGTGCGCGAGGTGGCGCGCGTGGTCACCGGTGCGTTCCAGGCTCGATGCCAGCTTGATGCCCACCAGAAGTTGACGCAAATCGGCGCCGGCAGGTCGAGCCGTGGCGATGATAGCGGAACACTGGTCTTCGATAGCTGCCTGCAGCGCGTCAATGCGCTCATCTTCGCACACCACCTGTTCGGCGAGTCCGAAATCCTGCAGCTCGAGCGCGGCCAGGGTTTTTCGCAGCGCGGTGTCAACCATCGCGCCCATGCGCAGGATGTTCTGCTGCACAGCGTCGATCTGTTCACTGAGCTCCATTAGTGTAAGTAAACGAGACGCGTGTTAAATTCTGGTTAGGATCAGGCTCGAATTGTGTCCGCCGAATCCGAATGAGTTAGACAGCGCTGCATCCACGCGCTTCTCTACAATCTCGGTTGGCAACTGAATCGGCGGCAACCCGGGATCGGGGTTGAACAGGTTGATGTTGGCCGGGATGACCCCCTCGCGCAGGACCTGAACCGTGATTACCGCCTCTACTCCGGCGGTAGCTCCGAGCACGTGGCCGTGATAGGACTTGGTTGAGCCGACGTGGGTTTTCTCGACACTGTTTCTGATCAGCGCGTGAATCCCGTTGACCTCGGCTAGATCTCCTACCGGAGTGGAGGTGCCGTGCGTGTTGATGTATCCCAGCTGTTCGGGGTTGAGTTCGGCCTGCTCGAGCGCCATCTGCATGGAGTATGCCGCGCCGCGTCCCTCGGGATCGGGTGCAACGAAGTCGTAGGCATCGCCGGACATCCCGCAGGCGCGCACCTCGGCCAGAATCGGTGCTCCACGGCTTCTGGCGTGCTCGTACTCTTCCAGAATCAGGACCGCCGCTCCTTCGCTGAGCACAAATCCGTCGCGGTCGCGGTCAAACGGGCGCGACGCAGTTTCGGGCGAATCGTTGCGCGAAGAAAGCGCGTGCATATTGCCAAATGCAGCGATCGCCAGCTCGTTGAGCGTCCCCTCGGAGCCGCCGGCTACCATGACGTCTGCCATGCCGTTGCGAATGATCAACTGCGCCATCGCGATTGAGTGGTTGGCGGTGGCGCAGGCGGTCTGCAAGCTGACGTTGGGGCCGCGCAGCCCGTACATCATGCTGATGATGCCGGAGGCCATATTGCCGATTGACATCGGAATGTAGAACGGGCTGACACGGCGCGGACCTTTGGTCTGTAGAGCCACAGCGTTGTCATACTGTACGGTCAGGCCGCCGATTCCGCTGCCGATCGAGACGCCGACGCGTTGACGGTCTTCTATTTCCGCGAGTCCGGCTTGATCGGACGCCTCTTTCATGGCAGCAACCGCGTAGTGGCAGAAGCTGTCCATCCGCTTGGCCTTCTTGGCAAGCTCACCTTCGAAATAGGGGTTGTAGTCGAAATTCTGTACGTCACCGGCTATCTGAGTTGCCAGCCTCGATGCGTCAAATCGGGTGATCGGTCGGATAGCCGAAATGCCCCCCAGCACGGCAGCCCACGTCTGCGCTACCGAGTTGCCCAACGGATTTACCGTTCCCATGCCGGTGATGACCACGCGTCGTTGTTGCATTGTAGTTCTCCCTGAATCCTACTATGAGGTCTTTGCACGAGTTATTCCTTTGGAAAAGTCGGATTTTTTTGTTCAATTGTCTGATTTAGGGCGAAAAGGAGCTTGAATGCAGCGGCGTGGCGGCGCTACAATGTGGGCGTATCGATGAAGCTTCTTTTTTTCATTCGCAATATTGATCTCAAGAGCCGTACCTTCGGCTGGGAAAGCGAGAACGGGCCGAGTGTGCACGAGCTGATATTCTGTCGTGCCGGGAACGGAGAGCTGTACGGTGCGGAGGGCAGAACTGCCGTCAGCGCCGGCAACCTGCTGTTCAATCCCAAGGGCAAACTGAACGGCAACCAGGCAGCGCTGAGGGTGATACAAGTGCTCTTCTCAGAGGAACTCTTCTCGCCGTCGGTGAACATGGACCGTGAAGCATTCTACGTTCTGGGGCTCATCAAGCTTCACGCGCGTAAGCAGAATCTGGTTGCGCTCTCCAAGGCCGGCTCAGAGAGAATGGTCACCCTGCTCGACGCGATGCTGTGGGAGTTTCAGAATCGCTACCGCGGTTACTCGTGGGCTATCAGGCTGAAACTGATAGAACTTCTGATCACGCTGATGCGTGACTCCCAGTTCAAGATTTCGATCAAGAACCTCAAACCACTTTCGAGCTCACGGATTCAGGACGCGGTTCTCTATCTGAGCACCGATTATATGAACCAGATAACCGTCGAGGATGTACTCGATGCATGCGGGCTGAGCCGCAGCCACTTCCACGCGCTGTTCAAACAGGAGACCGGGCGAACGTTTGTTGACTATCTATCCTGGTTGCGCTGTAACCGTGCTGCAGAGCTGCTGGTAACCACCGATCGAACTATTCTGGATATTGCCATGGAATGCGGTTTCAATAACCTGAGCCACTTCTATCACGTATTCAAGCGCGAGAAAGAAACCAGCCCCAAGCGCTACCGCCGGCAAGCCGTGATGTCGTAAACGCGTAACATTTATTACCGACTGAGTAAACAATGCACGCCATAATTGGCGTATGCTGAGAGAAATTATCGAGATCGACGAAGAACTCTGTGTGGGATGCGCTAACTGCGTGCCCAACTGTCACCAGGGTGCACTGCAGATAATCGACGGCAAGGCTCGCCTTATATCGGACCTCATGTGCGAGGGAATCGGCGTCTGTGTAGGACACTGTCCAACCGGCGCGATGACAATCGAGAAGCGCGAAGCACAGCCCTACGATGAGCGCAAAGTGATGCAGAAAATGTGCTCCGGCGGCGAGAACGTAATCCGGGCTCACCTCGAGCATCTCGAACGGCATCGTCAAACCGAATATCTGCAGCAGGCACTCGACTTCCTGCGCGAACACGATATGGAGGACCCTCGTATGCAAGCCAGGAAAGACCCGATTGCTGATACTCTGAGTGTGCCGTTGGCCGACCGCGGCGATCACGCCGGAGGCTGTCCCGGTGCTATGGCGCGTTCATTCAGCGGCGCGGCAACACCGTCAGACAGCCCCGGCAGTACGGCTCCGGCAGCCAGCGAACTGCGCCAGTGGCCGGTGCAGCTGCATCTTCTGAATCCCGCAGCGCCGTACTTCCAGGGTGCCGACGTTCTGCTGGCGGCAGACTGCACGGCCTTTGCTATGGGTGGTTTCCATCAGAAGCTGCTCAAAGGCAAGGCACTGGCGATAGCCTGCCCCAAGCTCGATCAGGGCAAAGAGGCGTACATCGAAAAGCTCACACGGATGATCGATGACGCGGGAATCAACACGTTGACCGTTGCCATGATGCAGGTGCCGTGCTGCGGTGGATTGCTTCAGATCGCTCAGGCGGCGCTGGCACAGGCACAGCGCCCGATTCCAATCAAGCAGCTGATAGTCTCACTCGAAGGTGAGATCATCGATGAAGGTTGGGTGATGTAAGCCGGTC
>SKLB01000049.1 GCA_007123465.1 Spirochaetales bacterium | reverse complement strand
TGTCTGCGAGGTTGAGCGCTCCGATGCCGTCGCCTTCGCCAAAACTGATTGTCAGACTTCCGAGCTGGTCACTGTCGTTCAGATTCCAGGCGCAGCCGGCCAGCAGAAGGGCTATGACCAGGACTCCAAGGAGCACGCCGGCGGCCGTATTTGAATCTGCGGTTTTTCTGCCAATTTTACTCAGAAATAGCATGTCGTCACTCCCTCTTGCTTCGCTACCCTCATCACCGTGAGCGTGTCCTCAGAACGTTACATTGATTGTCAACGGCCGGCGTTCTACTGTGGTTGCCGTTATCGCGGTACTGCTGTCACTCTCCGCGCCGGAGCCCTCGGTTGTCGAGGTGATCAGCGAGCGGCGGGCGCGTTCGCTGACCGGGTTGGACGGCGGGGCGGTTGGTTCAACGGTGGTCTCCTCGTTTCCGGCTACCGAGACGCGCCGGCCGTAGAGGTTTGCAACCCGCACCAGTCCGGTCAGGACCCGCAGGTTGGTGCCGTCAAAGTCGAAGTCGGTTCCGCGCACCGCAGCAGTTGCCTGCGTGCTGCGCAACCGGAACTCCGATTGCAGGCCCGCGGTTCCGCGTACCTCGCCGCGCACGCGGCCCACCTGCAGAAACATGTCGCTTTCGATAGAATCATCGCGCTCGATCAATTCTTCGATGCGCATGCGGGTCAGCGGCCGCACCCGGATTATCGCAGCGTCCCCCAAAGCCAGCACAGCCTCCGCGCCGAAGCTGGTTGAGATCTCACCGTTGACCGGTACTTCCATGCCCTCGGTTGCAGACTGCCATTGCTGTCCCGGCAGCCGAACCTCTACTCTGCCCTGGGTTGATTGCAGCACTGCGCGAAAGGTCTGTGCGTGTGCCGGCACTGGCAGCAGCAGAAGCAACAGCAACAACAACACCGCGGCAAAGCCACCTGCGCTGATTCGATTTCGGTTGGTCATCGCTCTCTCCTAAAAGCTCGTACTGAACTCGATGCGGCCGTACACCGTGGTGTCACCTTCATCGGGCACAAAAGCGCCGACCTGAATCGAGCCTCCGATATCCGAGAATGGCCGCAAACTGATTCTGCCACCGGCCTCGGTGCCACGGTAGGCATCATCCCCGGTGGGGTCGGCGTCAAAGACCGCCGCACCGTAGCCAGTAAGCCCGATGTTCTGCAGCACGTGAGAATCTGCGCCGCCAAACGGCCGCAAAGAATACTCCAGCGAGCCAAACAGCAGGTCCGAAGCCACAATCGGGCTGAGGGTGACCAGGTCCGGCTGCGTAATCGGCATGAACGCCTTGAACTCGTCATCGTCCGCCGAGGCATAGAGCGCACGCATCGAAATCACCGAGCTGGCAAGCGCGTCCATGAAGATCAGGAAGCGCTGCGATGCGGCCAGCATTATTCCCGAAGTGTCGATGTCCAGTGCGTCATCGGTGTACTGAACGCCGCCCGCCAGGGCTACTGTGTCGTAGTAGAAGCCGGGAAACAGTCTGCCGTTCAGGCCCAGGTAGGCGTACTGCGTGTCGATCAGATCCTCATCGCCGGACTGACGGTCGAACTGCGCCACTCCACCGAGCAGTACGTTCTGACGCAACACGACCTCGGGAAAGCTGAGCTCGAACAGCGCGATCAAGCGTGGCGAGGCTGTTGTAGTCTGCTCGTCGAGCAGATCGGTAAGATCCTCGGCGGACATGCGGATAGAGGCGTTCTGCTTCAGCAGCAGCCCGGTGTAGCCGCCGGCTAGACGCAGACCGATCCGTGGATAATCGAGCGAGAGGCTCACACCGTCTGCCCGATGATCCACCACCAGACCGCCGCTGTCGGTCAACTGGTAGCGGCCACCCCTGAGACCGAGGACTGACTGGTCACCCAGCCGGCCGGGCAGGGTGGCGCGCGCGGTAAAATACTCAAGATCTGCGGCGGCAAAATCATCTACCACGTAGAGGATGGTTCCCTCGATAAGCAACTCTGCGGTTGCGTCGCCCTCGAGTTCGGGAAAGAGCTTGGCCCACGCGTTGAGGGTAAACTGGCCGCGCGGGTCCTGGTCCTGCTCAAAGTCTCCCTGAGCGCGGAGACGTCCGCCGGCGTCAAGCGCGTGCGCGCCGAAGGCCACCAGCAGCATCGCTGCTGTTAACAGCGCGGTGAACAGCAGCCGGACTGAAATCTTCATCATTGCCCCTCCCGCAGTGCCATCACGCGCCCGATGATGCGCATGGCGCGCTCACCATCCAGTGGCTGCAGTGCCCACGACTGACCTTGGACCAGGCGGCGATAACGCATCTCGCGCAGACCGTAGCGCGGCCCCGGAATTCTGCGGTACCAGAAGCCGCCGCTGATGTCGTGTGCCAGCATCAGCATGTAGGAGAATTCACCGAGGGTTGCCTCAGAATCGAGTTCGCGGTCCGAAAACCGGTCTCTGTGCTCGGCCCGGACAGCCAGCATTTCCAGCAGCGCGATTGCCTGTTCAGCGCTTGCCTCGGGTGGTATCCTTCCCGACGACATGACCGCCAGGTAGGCTGCATCACCGAGGCTGAGCGGGTCGGCTGCCAGGATGGCGTCCACCTGTGCGGCAGACTGCCCGAAGAGCGGGGCAACCGCGAGCGTGATCAAAGTTAACCACAATATTCTGATCCTATGGCTCATAATGCAATACTGTAACGCATTCGACTGGCGACGTCACTACCGTCTATGCATTTTTTGAGTGTTTCACTCTTGATTTTGCATAAACGGTGTGTAATGTTAGAGGCAACGCGCGCGGCGCGATGCAATTCTATCTTGAGAAGTGGAGGGAGAATATGACGAAAAGAGGAATCATCCTTTCGATCCTGTGTATTGCCGCTCTGCTGCTACCGGCAGCAGCCGTTGCACAGGGGCTCGAGGGAACCGACGCCGAGTTCCGCCTGTTTGGCGTGGAACTGGGTTCTCTCGTGGGCTATAACCTGGAAGATGAGGAGGCCGTGGTTGGCCGTAGCTTCGGACTCAGTCTTGCCGTTATGGACAACATGCAGGTTGGCTTTGGCGCGGTTGTGTTCAATGCTGCATTGCCCGTGCCCGAGCGGCGCTTTGCCGGTATCAAGTTTGACTATTTCTTTACCGATCAGCTGGCGTTTTCGTTGCTGGCCGGCAATGCCGCCGGTGGCGGCGCGGCCTACGGCGGCGCGATCGGTGGGCAGTATCTGATTGTCAGCAGCCAGCCGGATGACGGCTTTTCTTCAGCGTTGAAGGTCAAGGTTGACTACTTCATCAACGATGAAGATGGCCCCGCGGCCGGTACGTTGGCAATCGGACTGGCAGGCTCGATTGGACTGTGATCAAGAAACCACACATCGGAAGGAACAAACCATGAAGAAAACAATTACTACGATACTGGTTGTGGCGCTGTTGTTGCTGGCAGCACCCTCACTCTTTGCGCAGGAGGCCGTGACCGATATCTTCGGCATCGAGATCGGTACGGTCATGGGATACAACCTCGGGACCGAAAACATCGCGGCCGCCCAGTCGATGGCTATCTCTTTTGGTCTGGGCGAACAGTTTGAAGCGGCGATGGTGTTCATCAGTGGCGGAGGTGTCAATATACCCAACATGAGCCTGGTGAGGCTGTCGTACTACCTGTTGGATGAAGTCGGTCTGCGCGTGTCTACCGGCGGCAGTGGCGGCAACACTGCGGCGGGATTCGGGGTGTTTTCCTATCCTATTCGCCGTGAGTTCAACGACACGCTGACTACCGCACTGGGACTCGGTGTTGACTACTACGTGCCGGATATCAACGCCAACCTGGAAGACGGTATCGTCGCCGTTGGCCTGAACGCTACGGTAGCCTTCTAGGCATTGCTCGCATTGGTTCCCGCCGCGCGGTGGTTGCTCGCGCTCGCCGCCTGGCAGAAACCAGACCAGCAAACGCCCCCGGCTCCAGACAGCCACAGCGTGTCTGGGCCGGGGTTTTTTCTGTGTGTTGCACGCGTGGTTTGGCGCGTGCTTCGGCGTCTGCAGCCGATCCAAGCTTGATGAGCACGCGGCATTGCTGGTAGGCTTACCAGAGATGCCAACAACCCCCGACGCTCAATTGCTGACTCTGCTTCACACCCTGCCGCCGCTGCTGCTGCAGAATACGCTGATGGCGTGCACCGACCGTGATCTGGCGATGGCCATGCTGCGGTTCTCGAGCGTGGAGCGCGAGCTGCTGCTTGGACGCCTTGCGCCGGCCAAGCGTGATCGCGTGCGCGAAGAGCTGACGTTGCAGCGGCGTGTTCGCATCAGCGATGGTCACTATCGGGCGTCGCTCGACGCGGTTATCCGCAGATTGTCCTCGCAGCGCAGCGGTGAGCCGGTTCGTAGCTATCTGCGGCCGTGCAGAACGCCGCGCCGGGCGCGGCCCCCTCGGTGACCGAGCCAGTGCCGAGGGTCGCAGCCGCGCTCTGCAGCCACTTCTCGAGCCGCAGCCTCTGTATTGTACTTGAAAAATGGAAGACTGTCTTCCATTTTTCAAGTACAATACGTAGCAAGCAGCTTCATACGGCCGTCTCAGGCCGCCGGCGCGCCGGCGCGCCGGCCGGCGGCCCCTTGCGCATCGATGTCCAGTTCCGTATGATTGGCCATACCGATATTATACCTGCGTAGAAACCAACGGGAGGCACTTCGTGGCAACAACGCCGAAACCGGTTATTCTGATAGTCCGAGATGGCTGGGGACGCAACCCAAACCCCGAGCACAGCGAGTTCAACGCCGTCAAACTGGCCAACACGCCGTGCAACGATCGGCTGCTTCAGGAGTACCCCTGGACCACCATTCACACATCGGGTGAGGATGTAGGGCTGCCCGAAGGCACCATGGGGAACTCTGAAGTCGGGCACCAGAACCTGGGCGCCGGCCGCGTGGTTGATCAGGAATCGGTGCGAATCTCCAAGGCTATTCGTACCGGAGATTTTTTTGACAACCAGGCGCTGGTCAAAGGCGTACAGCGAGCCGGCAAGAACGACAGCTGGGTGCACATACTGGGCATCGCGTCTGATGCCGGTGTCCACGGCCTCATGACGCATCTGTATGCCTGCGTTGAGCTGTGCAGCAAGCTGGGACACAACAAGGTGGCGCTGCACATGTTTACCGACGGCCGCGACACCGGTCCCTATACGGGCATGGAGTATATCCGTCAGATCGAGGCCAGGCTGTCCGAAATCGGCGTGGGTAAGGTGGTCTCGATTTCGGGCCGCTACTACGCCATGGACCGAGACAATCGCTGGGAACGGGTTAAGCGGGCGTATGATATGCTGACCGGCCGCGCCGCGGATCTTCCGGCCTTCGATACGGCCACAGCCGCCATGCAGAGCTACTACGACAACCCTACCAACGACAGTCAGAACGGAGACGAGTTCGTTGAGCCGCGTTATGTGGGGGCAGACTGGAAAGAGACGCGCATCGCCGACGGCGATACGGTGATCTTCTACAACTACCGCGGTGATCGGCCGCGCGAGATTATCCGTTCGTTTGTGATGGATCCGTTCCAGGGCCACGTCAAGCCCTCGCCGGACACTGGCGAGAAGGGGTTCGACCGTGGACCAAAAGTGGACGCCCACTGGGTAACCATGACCGCCTACGAAGAGGAACTCAACAGCATGGTCAGCGTGGCCTATCCCAAACCGCCAAAGATGAGCAACATCGGCGGAGAGTACCTCGCTCAGAAGGGGCTGCGGCAGTTTCGCTGTGCCGAGACCGAAAAGTTTCCCCATGTCACCTTCTTCTTCAATGACTACCGCGACCAGCCGTTTGAGGGCGAGGGGCGCGAGATGCCGCAATCGCCCCAGGTAGGAACCTACGACCTCAAGCCCGAAATGAGTGCCGCCGAGGTGCTTGACGTGGTCTTGAAGCGCATTTCCGCAGATGATTGCGAGGACTTCATCCTGGTCAACTTTGCCAATGGCGACATGGTTGGACATACCGGCAAACTATCCGCCGCTATCAAGGCGTGCGAGACCGTCGATAGCTGCGTAGAGCGGATTGTGGCGGCAACGCTTGAGCGCGGCGGAAAACTGATTGTGACCGCCGACCACGGTAACTCAGAGCAAATGTGGGATCCTGAGAATGAGAGCGCGCACACCGCGCACACGCTCTACGATGTCGACTGCATCATCGTTGATCCGGATCGCCGCGGCGATGCCAGCGGCAGCATGGACACGGCTTCTACGGCGCTGCGCAGCGGTGGGCGGCTGGCGGATGTTTTTCCAACCGCGCTGAAGTTGATGGGACTGGAAAAGCCGCCTGAGATGACCGGGGAACCACTGATCTAAGGCCGCCGCGGTTGCCTGCCGGGCTCACAGACGCGTATATTCCCCATACTATGAGTAAGAATCCACACGTGTACGTTGTGGGAGGCGGGTTTGCCGGTCTGCAGGCGGTCGGCGCGCTCCTGCGGCGCGCGCCGACTGCGCGCATCACGCTGATAGACAAGAACGACTACGCTACCATGCTGCCGGCGCTGCCGGACGTACTCTCGGGGCGAGTCCGAAGCGCCGCTATCACGCGACGGTTTGCCGACATCGTGGACAGCGATCGCGTGGAGGTGATCCGCGACGAGATAGTGCACGTGGATGCCGCACAGAGAGTGCTCCATGGCAGCGCGGAGCACTACCAATACGACTACCTGATCCTCACCAGCGGGTCCACACCGCAGTACTACGGCTTCACGCCCGAGAATGGACAGCTGCACAGCGCACACTCGTTTGCGGCGGTGAGCGCGCTGCGTGACGCTGTGAAGGATCAGGCGCGCGAGCATTCGAGCTGTGACGTGGTGGTAGTAGGCGCCGGCTACACCGGACTCGAGGTTGCCGCCTGTCTGCGCCACGGAATGCGGCACAACTCGGTGCAGCCGCAGATTACCGTGGTTGAGGTGGCCGATGAGATTCTGCCGTTTCTCAAACCCGCCGAGCGGCAGCGGGTGCGCGATTACCTGGATGCAATCGGGGTAACCCTGCGCACCGGGGTCTCGCTGCAGCGCTACGCGGACGGCCGTGCCGAGCTCTCCGATGGAACTGCAGTGGATAAAGCCATAGTCTGTTGGTCTGCCGGGATGCGAGCCGAGTGCAGCGAATTATCCGGTAACGTTGAACGCACCCGCGATTCACGCCTGCACACCAACGAGTTTCTGCAACTGCCCGTGCACCCTGAGATCTTTGTAGCCGGTGATGCCGCGGCTCTGCAGAAGGACGGCCGGTTTGTGCGCCGGGCGGTCAATTTTGCCTTCTATTCGGGCCGGGCGGCAGGGCGCAATGTGGCAGCGGCGCTTTCCGCTAAGCGCATGCATGCCTTTCGGCCGGTGGATCTCGGTTGGGTGATCCCCCTGGGAGAGATCAGCCGTGGGCGCATTCTCGGCGGAATTCCGGTGGGCGGACGATTTGGTCTCAGAGTGCACTATCTCATGTGCGGTATCCGTTCCTTTGGTGCGGCTGACGCGGTCGAGTTCTACAAGACCGCGTTGTGTTTATCGCGTCAGCCGGAGCCGATCGAGTCATGAGCGGCCCCCTCTCCCGGCAGAACTGCCGGCGCTGGCTGCGGTCTCTGCGCGCCTATTCCTTTGGCGCCTCATTGATGCCGGCTGCGTTGGCGGCTGCAATTGTGCTGTCTCTGGATCAAGAGCCGCTGTGGTGGACTTTTGCACCCTACGTGATTGCCGCGCTCCTGTTCCACGCCGGAACCAACGTGCTGAATGATTACTACGACTACAACAACGGTCTCGACCGTGCGGAGCACGGTGATCCGACGCACCTTTTGCCGCTCGGCGAGGTGACTCCGCGTTTCATGCTGGTTTCCGGGCACGTCTATTTCATCCTGGGCATATCTATTGGATCGCTTATTGGCAGCGTGCGCGGCTGGGAGTATGTCGCTTTGGGAATTGCCGCTGCGCTTGGCGCCTACTTCTATACCAGCGCGCGGTTCAGCTTCAAGTACGTGGCGCTCGGAGATGTTGCGGTCTTTCTGCTCATGGGACCGGCGCTGGTTGCCATGGGTGTCTGGGCTCTGGCCGGAAGCGTGCCGGTTGACGTGGTGCCCGTCAGCGTGCCGATGGCGCTGCTGGTTACCGCCATACTGCACGGCAACAATCTGCGCGACCGCGTCACCGACCGCGCGGCGGGAGTGCGCACGCTGGCCGGTGTCATGAGTCCTACCGCCGCGCGCTGGTTCTTCGCCGCGCTGGTACTGCTGCCCTATCTGGTGGTGCTGTCGCTGGTTGCCGATGCGCGGCTGCATCCGCTGGCTCTGATTGCACTGTTCTGTGCGCCGCTGGCGTGGCGCCTGTCGCGGCGTGTCTTTGACCGCGATGCTGACCTTCAGCGTCTGCCGGTGGAATGCGCCGGACTGCACCTGCTGTTCAGCATCCTCTACGCTGGGTCGATGATCTCTGCAGCGCTATGGTTGTAACCACTTACAGTTGCCGTTTGGTTATCCGCGGCGTATCTTTCCAAGTATGAAAACAAAATCTGCACTGAAGGGAATCGGCGTTGTTGTTGCCGTGGTGGTGGTAGCGTTTGCCGGTTTCTCGGCGTATATCTGGTTCAGTGGCGGCTCGGCTGAACCGAGCGCTCCTGCCGAGGCCCGCCGCGCAGAACCGCAGGATGAGCAGTCGGTTCTCTACGAAGTGGTTGCCGGAGAGTCGGTGGCGCAGTTTGTGATCGGCGAGGTGCTTCGCGGGCAGCAGAATACGGTGGTCGGGTCAACCGATCAGATCGACGGTTCGCTGGCGCTGGGTTTCAGCGCGGCTAGCGTCGAGATCGGTGAGTTTGTCATCAACCTGCGCAACATTCGTACCGACGACGAGATGCGCGATCGCACCATACGGACAATGATCCTGGAAACCAACAGGGACGAGTTCGAGTTTTCCACCTTTGTGCCCAGTGCGGTCTCCGGTGTGCCGGCATCGTTCTCGGTGGGAGACAGCCTCGATCTGCGGGTTAGCGGAGCTCTGACGGTGCGCGATGTAACCGCCGACGTCACCTTTGACATGCTGCTGAACATCCGCTCTGAGCGGGAAATCGAGGGGACCGCTTCCACGGTGATCCTGTGGGATGACTTTGACATAACTATTCCCTACGTTGGCGGCGATTCAATCGTGGCCAGCGTTGAGGATGAAGTCGAGCTGCGCATGGAGTTCATCGCCGCGGCGAACCCCTGATATAGCAGGCCCCGGAGGCTTTGTGCTATACTGACTCCTGTACTCCACTATCGAGCAGGAAGGGGGGCCGCGCATGGAGACCACAATCAGGGATGTGATCAGAACAACAGGACAGGCGGTACAATCGGTCAGGCCGGACAGCACGGTGGTGCAGGCGCTGCAAAAGATGGCCGAACACAATATTGGCGCGGTACTGGTGATGGGGTCGCCGGACTCGCTGTCAGGGATCTTTTCTGAGCGTGACTACGCCCGCGCCGCGGCGCGCTCGGGCGGTGTGGACGGCGCAACTCCGGTATCCAAACTGATGTCCCCGGATCTTGTCACCGTTCGACCGGAGCAGACGGTACAGCAGTGTATGGTCTTCATGACCGAGCGGCGTGTGCGACACCTTCCGGTGACCGATGACCGCGGCACACTGATAGGTTTGGTGTCAATCGGTGACCTGGTCAAGGCGGCAATTGCCGAGAAAGAATACCTGATAGCCGAAAAACAGACCCTGATAGGCAAGCTGCAGGACTACATATCCGGTACTATCTCCTGAGTAGGGCTGACCAGGGCATAATTTGCCCATCCAGGTGAAACTATGATAGGCTTACGGTGCATATCCCCGCATTGAGGAGCCTTGATTATGAGCCGCAAAGCTAAACAGATTGCAGTTGGTCTGCTGCAGCAGGCCGGGATCACCGTAGACGGGACCAACCCATGGGACATACAGGTCCACGATGAGCGCCTGTGGGCGCGCGTGATGGGCGGCGGGTCGCTGGCGCTCGGTGAGTCCTACATGGACGGCTGGTGGGATACGCCGTCGATCGATCAGTTCATTCATAAACTGTTCGAGGCACGGCTGGAACAGCGTGTCAAAGGTGACTGGCAGGCGCTGCTGGTGGGGCTGCGGTGTCGATACACCAATCCTCAGATTATCCGTCGCGCCTACGAGATCGGCAAGCGCCACTACGATACAGGCAACGACCTGTTTGAGATTATGCTCGATAAGCGCCTGACATACAGTTGCGGCTACTGGCGCCACGCGGAGAACCTGGATCAGGCCCAGGAAGCCAAGCTGGACCTGATCTGCCGCAAGCTGGAGTTGGAGCCCGGCATGACGCTGCTGGATATAGGCTGCGGCTGGGGAGGCCTGCTGCAATACGCCGCCGAGCACTACGGAGTTGAGGGAGTCGGGGTTACCGTATCGCGCCAGCAGGCCGAGCTTGCCGCCGAGCGCTGCCGTGACCTGCCGGTTACAATCAAACTGGAAGACTACCGCAGCGTCAGTGGA
>SKLB01000251.1 GCA_007123465.1 Spirochaetales bacterium | reverse complement strand
TCGGTAGCGCTTGGCCCCGGTGAGCTGCCTTGTTACCTGGTGGCGTAGACGGTTCCTGCGGGCTGACGAGGTGACAGAGGGTCACGCAGAGCGGTGGCGCGGACCAGAGGGATGAGGTCCGGCGCTGCTGGTGCTGAACAACATTTTCGGCACCACGACGCCTGGATACCAAAGCCATTCGGGAAGAACAGCCTTCCTCTGACCGAGGGCACAAGGCAGGCAACATCGTCGTCCGGTTCGATCCGTCCGCGTACACCGGCGCCGCACCTTATCGCCGCCGGCGCCACCATCGAGACCGCAGACGTACCAGGTCCTCGCCGCGAACGGCTCTATCTGAACTTCTGGTAGTACCAGGGCCCACCGGCTGATCCTTCGCGACAGTTCGTAGTCGTCGACGAGTTCCGCTATATACCGGGCCCCCGATGAGGGTATATAGAGCCCGGCTCTCCCCCGTTGCGCGTGATCAGAGATCCTCGGATCCCGTGATCACCTCGCGCAGATAGTAATAGCTGTCCTTGAGAATCCGGCGCTACGTTGTGTATGCCTCCCGTACGAAGGGAGGATGGGCTGCGATACCCTGGACGTAGCGGTGCGCTTCCGCTCCATTGACGCAGCGGCTCCCGGCGGGTAGCGTGTTCGGGTAACCAATCCATCCGAAACCCGGGGGCCGATCGAATGAGCGATATAGACCAGCGGCAGGAACAGCATCAGCGCCACATGCGCGAACTGACGATGATTCGCGACATCGCGCGCACCCATGAACAGAAGCCGCTTGTAGCGTCGTGGGCGTTCTTTGTCTGCGGGGCGGTTGTTATTGCCGCGACACTGCTGCACTACAGCAGTCGGGAAATGCTCGGTGTCCAGCAGGCGCTGTTGCGTATCTGGGCGCCGGCGTTGGTGGTGGTAGCGGCCGGCGCGGCTGCGGCATGGTATAGCTGCATGCGCAGACAGTCGAGCTCCGGATTGTGGAAACGCTCCGTGCAACTGCTGCTGGGCTTCTGCGGTCTGACGGTGGTGCTGGTTGTGCTGGTTGTGACACTGCTGGCCGAGGACGCGCTGACGCCGGGGGTTCTGCTGCTGCTGCTGTCGCTGCCGCTGCTGCTCTACGCTCAGGCGAGTTTCCTGTGGCTGTTTGCCGAGGTTGCGGTGGCGCTGGGCGGTGCTGCAGTGGTACTGAACATCGATCTCGATTCTGCATTCGGCTACCTGATGGTTGGGTTGCTGTTTGCCGTCCTGCTGCTGGCAAGCGGCGTGCACCAGATGCTGCTGGAGCGATTGCACCGTGAGTGATCACCAGTCCGGCAGACTCAGTTTTCAGGCGCTGGACTGGGCTACCGCGGCGGCGTTCCTGGTCTACTCTTCAAGCGTGGTTGTTACGCCGATCTCGCTGGTTATGCTGGCGCGTGAGCTGGGGATTTCACTGACCGGTGGTGGTGGCGTGGAGGGGATGCGCGCCGCGCTGCTGGTTGCCGCGCTGTTGGCAAGCGCGCTGGTTGCCGCGCGCTGGGGTAAGCCGCGCTCGGTTGGCCTGAGCTCGATAGTGCTGGGATTTGGCCTGCTGGCCTACGCAGTGGCTCCGGGCTACGGTGTGATTCTGCTGGCGGTGGCCTTTGTTGGAGCAGGAGGAGGAGTGATCGAGGCACTTCTCAACCCATTAGTGCAGGACCTGCATCCGCGTGACTCCGGGCGATATCTGAACGTGCTCAACGCGTTCTTCTCGGCAGGCGTTCTGACTACGGTGCTGCTTGGCGGTGAACTACTCACGCGCGGCCATTCGTGGCGAGTAATTATGACTATCGTTGCAGTTGCCAGCCTCACAACCGGCGCGCTGTTTCTGGTCCTCGAGAAACACACGCCCTTTGTGCGCGCTCACAATGTTGTGGACGTCCTGGGGCACAAGGCCGAGATTCTGCGTCATCCGCGCTTCTGGATCTTCCTGCCGATGATGTTTCTCGGTGGTGGCGCCGAAGGGGCGCTGACGTTCTGGAGTGCAACCTATATCCAGCTGCACTTTGGTCTGACGCCGCGCATGGGCGGGATCGGGACCGCCTGCTTTGCCGCGGGGATGGTAATCGGGCGGCTGGTCAGCGGCTGGCTGGTACCACAGCGGCTGCTGTGGCACCTCATCTTCGGCTCGGCGGTCTTTGGCTTCCTGGTCACACTGACACTGCCGTTTATTGCATCGATCTGGATTTTTTTGGCGGCGCTCTTCTGCAGCGGGTTGGCGGTGGCCTGCTTCTGGCCCAGCATCCAGTCATATTCTATTGATCGCACGCCGTTGGAATCCACATCGCTGTTCATTCTGCTCTCGTGCGGCGGGATCCCCGGGTTTGGGGCGGTGTCGCTGATAATGGGGATGATCGGTGATCGCGCAAGCCTCAACATCAGCCTTTTTGTTGTTCCAGTGCTGTTGGCGCTGCTGGCCGTACTGGCCCTGCTCGAACGCCGCTGGCGGCCCCGGCACACTGCTGTCAGAGCTGCTTGAGAATTTGGCGGTAGACCGCCTGGCCGAAGTGCTGCACCTCGGCGCTGTAACGGGTTGCGCGCTGCAGCAGCCGCGCGTGCTCACTGTACGCCGCTGGCGTAAGCCGGCGGCGTAACAGCAGCAAGTTAAGCATCATCAGCGCGTTGTAGTAGGCAAGTCCGTGATCAGCGGCCTTCACAAGGAGCGTCCGGTCTTCAGATATCAGCGGCAGTTGCTCCTTGAGCACTGCGGCAAACAGCAGGTCATCGACTGTGGCAGCGGTCCCTGCGGCGGGGACCGGTTGTAACAATACCGGTGCATCGCTGTAGCCGGTTTCGTCCACAACCGGCTGGATCGTATAAAGGGTGCAGGTTGCAGCCAGTGCATCGAGAATCTCCGCCTTGTTGCAGACGATCATAGACGATGCGTCAATGAACGCTGAACTGAGGCCGGAGAGTTCCTCGAGCGCGGACTCGATCAATTGATAAGTTGCCGCACGCGCTGTTGTAGCTCCGGATCCTGAGTCAGCGCAACGTAGATCTCGTTGAAACGCTCGACATCGATCCCTTCACCCCCAACTGCCTGCGACATCTGGACCTGCGCCTCCTGCTGAATAGCCTGCAGCTGCTGCTCGGCGACGCGGTAACGGGTCTCTTCTTGCGCTGACAGCGGCTGGTCCAGTTCAAACTCGGGACTGTGCTCGGCCTGGTAGAGTTCGTTGAAGCGTTCGGCAGAGATTTCCTGGTCATCGAGCACCGCCAGCATGTCCTGCTGCGTGGAAATCTGAACCTTCTCGACTTCGCGCAGTGCATCGACAAACTGCATCAGCTCGGTATCGCCAACCTCGATCTGCGCCGGGGCCTCGCCGGGAAACATATCCTGGGCGAACCCAAGCCCGGCTGTCAGAGCGATGGTAAACGTAGCGATCAGTAGTTTCTTCATTGTTGTTCCCCTCCTGTTAAACGGTACCAATGATGGCCGCAAAGGTCAAACTCCACGGCCGGATCTGCACGGTTCTACCGGTGCAGAATCTCGACTTCCTCGGGATAGACCGCCATCAGATAGCCACCGCTGACACCGGTGACCTCTTCGAGCAGCTCTTCGAGTGCGCGCCGGGTTTCGACAAAGACATCCGGCTCCGCGGCAATCAGATCGTTGACCACATGCGCCGATGACGGGGCTACTTCGCGGATGCGCCTGGCGTAGAAGTCGCGGAAGTACGGGTTGACCTCGTGCGGGTGCAGCTGCAGCACGTGAGCCTGCATCTCGTTAACCAGCAGATAGTGGCGGTCCACGTCGTACCCATCGTAGCCCTCGCGACCGTCCATCCGCCCCTTGTTGCCCAGAAAGAGGCGCCAGTACTCCTGCTCCAACGCAGACATGCTGTCCCACAGTTCGAACGATCCCTCGCGGAATCGCTCGGAGACGTAGAAGATGCCGTGCATCGCTTCGTGCCTCAGCAGGCGCTGTCGCAGCGGACGCCAGGTTGCGCGCGAGAACGAGAGCACCGCTCCGTGGCCCTCGGTGTAGCGGTTGCCATCGGCATGGATAATGCCGTAATCGATCAGCACATCGCGCAGGAACTGTTCGCGCTGATTGAGCGCCACGCCGGTTTGCTCGGCGGTGCTGAAAAATGACACCAGATCCTGCGGCCGGTAGTCGTGGGCGTTATAGGTATGGCGACCCTCGTAGTACTCCTCGGGAAAGATCTGGCCGGCTTCGCCGGCCACCGCCACAAAGAATCCCAGGCGGCCGAACATATCGCGCTGGATATCGAGGTCGGCAAAGTCAAAGACCAGCACGTTGTTGGCTACGTTCCAGGCAAAGAGCTCAAAGCGCGGATGGCGCCAGGCGCGCTGGTCGTAGAAATTGATGACGCCGAGGTCGGCGGGGATCGCCGGGTAGGTAGTGTCGGTGCCCACCAGCGCGTCCGGCTGCACGGTAACGTGCTCGACAGCCATACCGGGTTCAACCTCAACTTCTATGCTGCTGGGCACAAAGCCGATGATCCCGCTGTTGAAATAGAGATTGACGTTGCCCGGCGTCAGCACCAGGCGCATTGACCGGCTGCGTTCGTTAGTGCTGAAATGGACCCGTCCGGCAGTATAGGCTTCGCCGTTGTCCGGGTGGGTGGCTGCCGCTGCGGGCTGAGGATCGAAGCGCAGGTTGATTGCCCAGGAGCGGCTGTCCAGCTGTTTGCGCGCCGCAGGCGCAACGGCCAGGCGGATGCTGCGCCGCGCCGCCCAGTCGAACGCCTCTAACTCAATTCCAGCACCCAGGTGGAGCGCGCTGCCATCGTATTCAAAATGCGCCGAGGCAGCCGACAGCGTTGCAGAGTCCACGCGCGCCTCTGGCCGGCTGTCTCGATGGGCTATCAGGAACCCGTTGTAGCGCCGGTCTGGCGGCAACGTAGCCTCGACTACCGTCAGGCCGCGCGCCTCATCGGGCAGCGCGCGCAGCAGGTGGCCCTGGCCATCGTCGCCGATGACTCCCAGCTGGGCGCCGCCGGCGTCCCACAGTGCCAGCGTCAGCACCTCGGCGTTCCCGCTGGAGGAAAATCCGCCGTCGACGTCAAAGACGGTCAGCGACAGTTCGGTCTCGAGCCCGAGAGCGCCGGCGTCATCGACGCGCTGCCGGCGGACCGTGCGCGTCGCGCCGTCGGCGGCCTGCAGGCTGAAATCGGCCTGTGGCGCCTCGGACTCGGCAGTGCAGCTGAGTAGTGCAAGTGCAACGGAAAGCGTCAGTAGCGCGCGAAAGGCGGATATTTGCGGTGTAGTCATGAAGGCCGTTCTCCCTGTCTGTTGTGTCTGTCTACAGCGGCGCGTTGATCGCGTATTCCAGGTCGATAATAGCCAGTTTGATGCGCAACTCGGCCTCCAGCACGTCGACCTGTGCCTGCTCGAAGTCGAGCTGGGCGTTGCGCAGTTCAAACGAATCGATCAGTCCGCGGTCGTACTCGACCTCGGCCAGCTCCCAGACGCTCTGGGCCAGCTCCCGATTGAGGCGCACCACCTCCAGCGTATCCAGACCGCGCCTGATTGTACGCACCAGCCGCTGAATCTCGTCCTCTGCAGCGCGAACGGTTTCGGCCAGCGCGATCTCGCTGCGCCGGATCTCGTCGCGCTGGTTGGCGCGGGCGGTGCGCAGCGGCGAAGCCGGTGCATGCGGCATCAGCGGCAAACGCAATCCCAGCGACAGTGAGCCGCCGGTGCTCCAGCGCTCGGTGTCATCAAACCACGGACGGCTGAACGGTTCGCTGTTCGCCCGGCTGTAAGAGTAGCCCAGCGACAGCGATGGTGCAAGCCGGCTGCGTTCCGCCGCCAGCGTGAGCTCTTCTGCGCTGCGGTTCAGATCGGCCAGGCGCACATCGGTACGGCGCTGCAAGTGTTCGGCAATCAGCCGTTCGCTGTCGAGATCGCCCACGGTGATGCTGATTGCGCCTTGCAGTTGCGGCGTCGCGTCGCGCGGCAGTCCCAGCAGCAGCCCGAACTCGGCGAGCGCGTCACGGTAGCCGTCCTCGAGACCGGCAAGTTCAGGGCGCTGGCGCTCGTAGGTTACCCGGTTGGCCAGCATGGTGTAACGTGAGACCTGTCCGGCCTCGTACTCCATGATCGAACGTTCCCAGCGCAGCCGGGCGTTTTCCACCGTCTGGCGCTTGAGCGCGATGCTGCGTTCACGCACAAGAATTGCGTAGAACGCCTGCTGAACATCGCGCCGCAGCGCACGTTCGGCGCGCTCGTAACTGAGCAGGCCGCGCGAGTAAGCCTGTGCGGTGCGCCGCCCCTCCTGGATCATCGGTAGTGACAGCGTGAGTGAACTGCTGACGCCCGTCGCTACGCTCCACGGATCGTCGCTGACGCTGCTGTTGGCGCGTGAGAGCGACGTGGTGGCGTCCAGGCTGGGGTAGAAACGATTGAACGCCGTAGCCGAATCACGTTCCCGCTGGATAAGCGCCAGCGCCTCGCGGCGCAGCGAGAGATTGGCGCGCAGCGCCTGCTGGACGGCCTGTTCAACTGTCAGCGAGACTAACCTGGCCGGCGATAGCAGCAACGAGAGTGCTGCTATCAGGAAGACGCACCACCGCGCGCAACGCATCAGATGCTCTCCGTCAGCGGCTGCAGCTTGCCCGGCAGCAGGTTCAGAATGCACGGTACCATGAACAGCGTAAACAGCGTGGAGACCGCCAGACCTCCGGAAACCGCGATTCCCAGCGGCTGGATGATGTTGGTTCCGTCTCCGAGTGCCAGTGCGATGGGGAGCATACCCAGGATCGTAGTGGCCATGGTGATAATGATCGGTGCGAAGCGCAGGCTCGCTGCGCGCAGAATAGCATCCAGTTTGGACTCGGCCTGACGCGCCGAGCGGTAGTAGAAGTCAATCATCAGAATCGCGTTGTTGACCACCACTCCACCCAGCAGAATGGTTCCGAGCATTGAATTGAGCGACAGCGTTGACTCGAATACAAAAAGGCTCGCGATGACTCCGATGAACCCCAGCGGCACCGTTACCAGGATCAGCAGCGGCACGCTCAGCGAGTTGAACTGCAGCGCCAGCAGCAGGTAGATCACTACCAGGCTGGCAACCAGTGCCAGCAACAGCGACCGGATTGCCTCGTCAATTTCGGCGCGAGTGTTCTCCGCAGTGATGGTGTAGCCGGCAGGAGTCTCGACCTGGCTCACAACGCTTGCCAGCGCCTGCCGCTGCAGCGCCTGGCGCTGGTGGTCCGGTGTTCCAGCGCGCATGTTGGCGTAGAGGTTGAACTGGCGCTCGCCGTCAACCGACACAATACGCGAGACGCCGCGTGAGCGCTCGATGTCGAAGAAGTGGCGCAGCGGAATGGCTCCGCCGTTGTACGGCAGGAGGTAGTTTTCCAGATCTTCGCGCGTTTCAAAGCTGCCGCCGGGATACTGCAGACGTACCTGGACGTTGGCGGTTCCCTCGGTCATCTCGATTGCCCTGGAGCCTGCCAGCGCCGTACGCCCGATCGAGACCAATTGCGAAACTCCGTAGCCGGGAAACTGCTCTATGACATAATTGCGCGGGCGCAGCACGATCTCCTCGGAGAGCCCGGTCGGCGGGTTGGTGAAGACGTTGCCGTAGCTGTCCAGGTCACGAACTGCCTCTGCAGCGTCGGCGAGCAGTTCAATCGCGGTAATTGCGTCGCTGCCGCGTATGCTGAGGTGCAGGTCGCGCGCCCGCGGCAGCGGTAAGGCCGCCGGGTCCCACGGAAAGACGCCAAAACGCCACTCGGTGGTGCTGGAAAAATTGTCACGCAGGTCCTGCTCGACCCGGCGCATGTCGCGACTCGACCTCAGTGAGAGCAGGAAATTGCCGGCAGAACTGGAACGGATCTGGGTAAACAGGGTAGTGATGTCGTCTGCGTAACGCTCCAGAAGCTGCGCCTCAATCGGTTCGATTGCCTCGAGCAGCTCCTCCTGGTCGGTGGTGTCGCGGTTGGAGAACCACAGCATCACCTTTTCGCTTTCGGGCTCCGCTATGATCTCGGCCGGTATACGCGGCAGGAGAAAGACTGCCAGCAGCACCAGCGTGGCAAACGATGCCGCGATGAACAGTAGCGACGCCACTCGCGAGCCGAGCAGGCCGCGCAGCAGCGTCCCATAACCCCTGGTGAGCGCGCCGAGCAGACGCTCTGAGAGCTGCGCAAGCCGCCGCCGCCGAACGCCACCCGGCGGATCACCGCGGAACAGGTAGAATGCAATCAGCGGGATGACCGTCAGAGCTACCAGCAGCGCCGCGCTCAGAGCAAACACCACGGCACGCGCCAGATCACCGAGCACCGCGCTGGTCAGCGGCGAGGTGAACGACAGCGGCAGAAACACCACGATGCTGGTGAGTGTGGCTATCACAACTGCCGAACGCACTTCACGAACCGATTCCTTGACAAGCGCGGCGGTGACCGGGCCTGTCTGGCCCTGTTCCCGGCGATGGCGATGGATGTTCTCCATCACAACGATCGACGAATCGATGATCATGCCGACCGACAGCGTCATACCGCCGAGTGAGATCAGATTGATCGAGACGTTGAACAGGTAGAGCGCAATGAAACTGATTGACATCGACAGCGGTATCGACAGTGCAATTATCACGATGTTGCGCAGGTCACCGAGCAGCAGCACCACCACAAGCATGGCAAACACTGCGCCGAGCAGGGCTGCCCGTACGACGTTGCCGATAGCGTTGTTGATGAAGTCGGCCGGATCGACCATGAAGTCGTAGCGGATGTGCGAGGGAAATTCGTCGGCTGCAGCCTGACGCAGCACCGCCGCGACATCCTCGGACATCTGCTTGATATTACCACCGTCAACCGGCGTTGCAAAGATCATCACCGATCGGCGGCCGTTAGCGCGAAAGAGGCGCCGCGGAAGGTCGCGCCGTACCGATACTTCGGCAATGTCGGCGAGCCGGATCGGTGTTCCCTCCATCGACCCGACCTGAATCTGCCCGATATCGAAGACTGATTCGATGCCGTGCATGAGCCTGACGTTGAATTGTTCGGCGGGGTTACGGAACGAACCCACCGACTGAGGCCGGTAGCCGTTCTGAACCGCCTGTACCACCGCGGTTGGTGTCAGGCCGAAGCGCAGCAGGGCATCCTGATCGAGCAGCACCTCCGCGCGTAGCTCTTCGACGCTGACGATATCGACTTCCTCTGCGTCCTCCACCCTGTTCAATGGACCGCGCAGCACCGGCTCGATCAGTTGGTAGAGCTCGACCGAGTCCAGCTCGGTTGAGGATACTGCAACGGCCAGAAACCCCGGGTTTTCGGTGCGCCAGTAGTTTACGCGGTAATCACGGCTCTCGTCCGGCAGGCGACCACGCAGCGCCGCCATTGCACTTTCAACGCGACTGAGAGCCTCTTCGGCTTCAACGTTCCAGTCAAACTCAACGCGGATGCGGGTCGAGTTGGTCTGGTAGGTTGCCTCGACAACCTCGGCGCCTCGCAGTCCTCGCAGCGAGTTCTCGATGATGTCAGCGTAGCCGTCGTAGAAGTCTATCGCCGTAGCGGCGGGGTGACGAATGGTGACACCGATGGCGGGCTTGCGCGTGCGCGGATAGAGCTGGGTCGGCAGCTGAGTTACCAGAACCGCACCGCTGACAGCGAGTACCACAAAAAGCAACAGGATGCCCTTACGGCGGGCAAATACGAACTCGAGCATGAGCGGCTTACTCCCGGACCGTAACCGGGACGCCGTCCTGCAGCCGTCTGACCGCCGATACAACGTAGCGTTCACCCTCGAGCAAGCCTTCGCGGATGACTACGCGGCTATCGTACTCAGCGCCGAGGGCAACCGGGCGCAGCACCGCGCGGTCTTCCTCGATCACAAAGAGGAAATAGCGGCCGCCGCGATACTCGAGGTGTTCGCGCGGAACCAGAATTGCCGAGGTCTGGTCGGTGCGAAACGTGAATCGCAAGAACTGTCCAACAAACGCGCCCGGGCCCGGATCGATAGTCACCTCCAACGCAAACAGGCCGGTGGCGTAGTCCGGGATCAGCGCAGCACGTGTGACCCGTCCGGAGAAGCTTCGCTCGCGCTGGCTGTCAACCGCGGTTACCGCTGCGCCAACGCGGATGCGTTCTATGTCTTTGTCACTGATCATCAGCTCTGCGCTGAACGTGGTAGTATCGGCAATTGTGATCACGGTATCACCGTCGCGGACTTCCTGACCCTCGTAAACTTCGACGTTTGCGACCACACCGTTGTGAAACGACTCCAGCGCTACCGGTCGGAACGAATCGGTCGGCACGTTGCGCCGCAGCGTCAGCAGCAAGTCGCCGCGGACGACGGACTGCCCGGGCTGCACAGCGATGCGCTCCACCACGCCCGATTGCGGTGCACGCTGCGTCACGGTCTGCCGTGGACGCAGCCTCGCGCCGTAGGAGATTTCGCGGAACGCAGACTGGCGTTGGGCAACGCTGGTTCTTACTTCAACCGGCTGCTGCGA